>JAIEEY010000207.1 GCA_029067205.1 Lachnospiraceae bacterium | reverse complement strand
GGGCCAGGCATACACAAATCCATTCCAGCTTCAACGCTCTTCACCGGATCTGCACAAGCACCCCAATCCGTCATAACATATCCATCGAACCCCCACTCATCCCTTAAAATATCATTTAATGCCTCTTTGTGCTCACTGGCATATGATCCATTGATGCGGTTATAACTGTTCATGATTGTCCATGGTTTAGACTCCTTGACCATTTCTTCAAAAGAATTTAAATAAATTTCTCTAAGCGTTCGTTCGTCAATTACAGAATTGCTCGTCATACGATAATGTTCCTGATTATTCGCCAAAAAATGCTTCGGGCATGCCCCAACATTCTGGCTCTGTATCCCCTTTACAGCACCCATTCCCATTTTCGCACTTAAATAAGGATCCTCAGAATAATACTCAAAATTACGGCCACAACGCGGATCTCTTTTGATGTTCATAGCAGGTCCTAAAATAACACTTACATCTTCTGCCTGACATATTTTTCCTAACTCCACTCCATTGGCATAGACAAGAGCCGGATCGAAAGATGCCGCAACCGCACAACCTGCCGGGAAGCAAACAGAAACTATGCTGTCATTTAAACCAAGCATGTCAGTTTCTCCAACCTGTTTTCGTAGTCCATGCGGTCCATCGGCCACCATGCTTGATGGTATACCCAGTCTTTCCAATCCACTCACAAACCAGAAATCAATTCCAGCTGTAAAATTTACTTTTTCATCTAATGTCATTTGCGATACTAACTCTTTAATCTTTCCTCTTTCCATTTTTCCACCTCATTTTTTATTTTTGTCCTGCTTTGCCCATAATTTATGCATGCATTTTATCTCTGAACCATTAAATTGTATATTGTGTTTTTAGGATTTTTGTCTCATTTTTCGAATAATACTGCTAAAATAGTAAACGACTTAATAACGGATGATGAGAAATTTGGGGGGAATTAAAGATCAGAGTGATAATGATGTGATTATAGGATAATTTTGTGATTGCAATTAATTGCATCAAATACCTTTCCAGTGCCAAATCCGTATATGTCTATAGCAATCTCTCCTTTTGACAGAACCACTATCCTCTCTCCTGTTTACGGAAGGAAATCAAGACTTGCCACAACATGGGAAAAAGGGCTTCATGAAGCCCTTTTCCCATGTTATTTATTCTATGTTTACTATCTTTGAATTGAAAACGCGAAGTTTTTAAGTATGGTTCTGCCAAATCGCATCCAACTCTATAGACATAAGTAGACTCAGAACAGAAGTTCCTCACTTCCAAATGAAAAATGCTGCCATGGAACTGAGAAATATCCCCACATTAAAAACTGTCTCCTTTGGCACTACTCTCAACAATTATTATGGTGTCTTCCATAACCAGCACCTTCCTGCTTCATAATGGTATTTTATATTATGTTCTACATATTTTTTCTTCATCAATCCGTTCAAGCTTAAACACTACCGGGCGGATACCATCATTACAAGTAACGATGGCTACCCCCGGTTTCTGCATCCAGCCCTCTCCAAAAGGAATATCCGCACCATGATAAAGGGCATACACATAATGCTGCATACATTTCCATGCTTCACCACACATACCCTCCGGCTCCCGATGACGGTCACATATGAATTCCTGCCCCACCTTGTAGTGGCAGGGTCCCATACCCTCTACGCCATATTCCTTTGCCAACTCCTGGTCAAAACTTGTTTTCAATACTGTAATCTTTACTTTCGACATAGTCTTTACTTCCTTTTTATTGTTCCTCATAATAGATATTTTTCCCAAATTGATAAGCTTCCTCCAGATGCCCTGTCTTATCGATTGCCGGACTGCCATTAGTATCGCCGCATCCTCCCGCCAGCAGTCTACCCCTGTCCCGAAAGCCGAGATAATTTACGATTGCAAAATCATAATAAGAAACAGCCTGGTTAAATGTCCAGAACAGGTCATCTGCTGCTGTCATCATCAAGGCACAGTCCTTGTCCGGATATTTTTCATATCGTCCCTTCGGCGGATTGAAGTCTTCCTGTGCAATGCAGTAAAATCTTTCAATAAATGCTTTCAGTCTTGCCGGAATCGTCCAGAAATATAACGGACCTGCAAATACGATACAATCAGCCCATTCTATCTTCGGTATCAGCAAGGTAAAATCATCCTTCTGCACACAAGGTTTTCCATATCGGCAGGCATTACAGCCGAGACAGCCATTCACCTTGTATTTCACCAAATCAACAGTCGCAGCTTCGTGTCCAGCCTCTTTTACTCCTTTTGTAAAGTTCTCTATTAACTGGGCTGTATTTCCTCTGGCTCTTCCGCCACCTTTCACAATTAATATTTTCTTCATAATTCCTTCATCTCCTCAATCTTAAAGATCACCGGATGCACACCATTGGGACAGCCTGCAATGATCATATTCTCCCCGCTGTCCGTAATAAAAGTCCCGCCCTGCAGTATCGTATCTACATAGTGCGATATTGCAGCCCACGCCTCAGAGCAGAATGTTCCACCCATCAAATGCCAGAATCCTGACATACTGTTCTGGTCCAGAATAAATTCCTGGCCGTCAGAGAATTGCACACAAGGGCCTGTGATAGTCTTTGGTGCATATTTTTTTGCAAGATCTTCATAAAATGTACGTTTAATCACAGTTATTTTACATTTACGGTTATGTGCCATATCAATCCTCCTCATCAATGCGTTCTATTTTGAACATGACAGGACGACATGCATCATTACAGCAGGCAATATAACTGTCCATGCCGATCATCGTCCCGCCATGAAGCGCTGTATGTACATATCGTTTAATACAATCCCACGCCTCACCACAGAAATTCCCGTCAAGCATTCTCCTATAATTTTCTTCATCTACAATAAATTCCTGCCCATCATGATAGAAATCACATGGACCAATTTCTTTTCCATAACTCATAACTGAAACATCTGGAAAAAAAGGTCTGCGAATAACCGTAATTTTACACTTGTGCTGCATATTCTCCTCCTTTTACATACAGACTACCCTTTTCTAGTAATGAAAACACGACACAAAGCAAGAAATATCGGTAGTTCTTCTATTAGACACAAAAGTCTACCACTATTTTATATTTCTTTAACATCTTCATTCTCTTTTTCACTACTCTCTGCCAGTATAATTATATGCGTCCTTCCGAAAGGTTTCAAGCATGGCTGTTTAAATACCTGAATAAAAGCGAGTTTCACGGATTTAGGTATTCTTTATTCTTTTAAAAATTTATTTATCTTACGGTTCCATATGATCTGTTCCATATGGATGTTGGAATTTCCCTCTATAATGGCATCTACCGCCCTGTCCACCTCAGCCACAGCCTCTGCATAATTCCGAAAACGAACTGTGACGACCGCATTCTCCACCGCGTCGCTCAATATCTGCAGATTTAGGCTGTTGCCCTCCCCCGAGCTCTCCATCAGAAGACGCAGCGTATCCTCTGACTCCGTCACTTCCCGCAATACCGATACTCCCTCCGAGTAATCAAATATTTCGCTCTGTATCTGCGCATTGCAGGTAAGGATCTTCATGAAATCCCATGCATACTGCGGATTCCGTGTATTCTCATTCATTGCAATAAGCAACGTATCAAGCGTCGATATATTATCCCCGTCAGGTCCCGCCGGCATCGGAATACACTCCCACTCAAATCCGGAATATTTCTTGATGCTCAACGGATACGGCTTATATGCTCTGTACTCCGAGAAGGACATTGGCTGAAAAACCACATTTCCCAGATCAAAATCATTTGTTGTCACACGATACTCCTTGTTGATCTCCTGCAGTTTCTCTATAAATACAAGCGCCGGCTCCACTTTCTCATCTGCCAGATAGCATCGTGTTCCCTTCTGGTCAAACAGCATGATTCCATTGGACTCAAATGCTTCCTCCCATGTATAGTTGACAACCCCAAACTGGTCCAGCATACCGTTTCCATCTGTATCCCTCGTAACCGCTTCACAAATCTGATAAAACTCGTCCCATGTCCATTCTTTGCGCGGCAGTTCAATATTCTCTTTGTCCAAAATAGTTCTATTTACAAACATCAGTTTCGGTGCGCATTCATACGGAAGGGAATACTGCCCTCCATTATACTGTCCATATTGATAGGCAGACGAGAAAAAACAGTCCGCATCAAAATCCTTGTCCCGCCCTATGATTGGAGTTAAATCCTTCAGTGCTCCCACCTCAGCAAAATCATTAAAGTCATCCGGCAGCACAAAGAAAATATCCGGCGCCTGTCCCGATAATAACTGCTCTGACAACCATTCCGAATAATCCTCCTTCAAAATCCCACTGACATACTCCACCCGAACGCCCGGATTCTGTTCTTCAAAAATCGCAATCGCGTCTTCCAGAATCCTGTAGGAATAACCGTTCTGTACTTCCCAATAGCTGTCGGAAAATACACCTATGGTAATGGCTTCGTGGTCAAATATCGGCAGTTTTTGATATTCGTCGGAATAGATTGCCCACGACAAAAGCAGAAGCAGAAGACAGACGATGCTTAAAACCACATTTTTATAGTTTTTTATCCGAACCATCACATCTCGTCCTCAAACACTTTATTGACAACGCCAGTCTGAACAGCCCATATCGCCAGTTGCGTTCTGTCCCGCAATTCCAGCTTACTCAGAATCGTACTCAGACCATTTCGGACAGTTCCCTCCGAAAGACATAGCTTTGCTGCGATTTCCTTATTTGACAGACCGCTGCCGACAAGGGCAATGATCTTCCACTCCGTATTTTTGAGCTCTGCAGTCTGCTTCTCATCAATCTGGATCGCAATGTTGGACTGCGCCATCTTGGAAAACAACTTTAGCACCTTTGATGCAATATCCTCATTGATCATAGCCGTGCCGTGGTACACCTTACGAACTGCATCGATGAGCTCCTTTGTCGATATCCCCTTCAACAGATATCCGCTCGCCCCATATTTCAGTGCGTTAAATACATACTCGTCATCATCAAATGTCGTTAAAATAATTATTTTGATCTCCGGATAATTCTCTTTGATGATCTGTGTACAGATAACGCCGTCCATTTCAGGCATGCGGATGTCCATCAATATGACATCCGGACGCACCTTTCGGATAGAACGGATCACTTCCTTGCCGTTTTCCACCGCATCTGTCACCTCAAATTCAGGTTCTGTTTGCAGTAAAATTTGCAGGCTCTGCCTGATCAGCTCCTGATCATCTGCAATCAATATTTTAATCATTTTTCTCATTCCCCCATCGGATTGGAATCTGTGCCTTCACTGTAAATCCGTTCTCACCGCTGTACTCTAAGCTCCCGCCCAGCATACCCAGCCGTTCATCCATATGATGCAGACCAAATCCTTTCTGAATATCACTGCATCCAGTACCATTATCTTTAATAAGAAGATTCAACATATTATACTCCCTGTCTATGAAAATCTCAATCTTTTTTGCCTTTCCATGCCGGATTGAATTTGTAATGCTCTCCTGCACGATTCGATAGATAATATCCTCCTCGTCCTCATTAAAACAATTTAAATCAGCCGTGCACTGATACAGGATCTCAGCACTCGTGGCAGTCCTTATCTCTGTGACCATCTGCGTCAATGCCTTCTCCAGATTCAGCTTTTCCAGCGCATCCGGCCGCAATGCCTTGACGGATCTCCTGACGTCCGTCATTCCCTGACGCGCCACCTCCGCAATTGCCATAAGCTGCACTTTCGTTGCATCCGGTGCCACGTCCATCAATGCAGCACACGCCTCAATCCCCGTAATAATCCCCACAAAAGAATGCCCCAGCGTATCATGAATTTCCCTCGCCAGCCGGTTCCGCTCTCTTGTCTCTGCTGCCTTCTCTGATTCCTTCGCATACTCCTCAAGCTGTATATTTGCCCTCTTCAACTCATCGTTTGCAGCATTGAGTTTCTCGTTTAGTACCAGAATCCGCTCTTTTTCACTCTGCTGTGTGCGCACTACAGCGACAACATATATAATAAAAATCGCCATATTCAGCGAAGTCAGCACATTTTTGACTCCCAGCAGCAAAGAACGGGCATCACTCTGAAAATAGTCCAGATAAACTTCCAGTGCGGTCACTTTAAAGTAAGCAGAAATCAGATTGTAATCTACTAATAAATACAAAATGCAAATAGCGAGCACAAGCGAAACCTTTCCTTTTGTATTTGGAAAATACCGCATTGCATCTGCAAGAATCAAGAGTATAATACCCGTATAACTAAATCCTAGAACATAGCTAATACAAAAACTCACCGCCAATTCAAAAAATAATTTTAGAAGCAGTTCCGCTCCGCTTGTATTTTGTATATACAATAACAGCAGCAAAGTTATATATAACCCAACTGTCACAATCGGTATTTTCCACGCCGCCATCGGTATTGTATTAATCTTCTGTATCCATTCCAACGCCGAATTCTCCCTGATATAACCAGTCAGACAGTACTGCATGAGCATCGCAATATAAAAAAGTGTAATAAAATTCAAGTTCTTCATCAATACCAATATATAGTGTGAAAAACGAACTTTACCCATAATGTGTTCTCCTCTCCTACTGCCATCTGTCCGTCCCGAATGCTTCCACATTGGCCTCTGTAATTAGCTCTACCGGAACCAGGATATCCTTTTGCACCGCTTCTCCATCCAGCAACCGATAAATCACATTAGCTGTCTCACTGCCAATCTCGGAGGGAAACTGTGCAGCAGATGCGCGCATCATTCCCTCTTTAATCAACACCTTGGAATCCGGCGATGCATCTACACCATAGACATTGACTGTGTTCAGCATATGATTATCCTCCAGAGCAGCGACCACACCCACACTTGCCAGATCATTCAGACAAAATACACTGTCAAACTCCACTCCATCATCAATTGCCTCCTGTAATTTAGGCATAGCGATTTCAAGCTGTCCCTCACATTCAATTCTTTTCACAATATCGATACCGTCCTGATTCTCCACCACATCCAAAAAGCCCTGTACCCTGTCCTGTCCAGACTTCGTCATCTCGTGTGTCATGATGATCAGCTTTGCGTTTTGATTCTGCTGCAGAAAATATTCTCCCACAAGCTTTCCGGCATTGTAATTATCTGATGTGATCGTGCAGTCCGCCCAGCCCTCGTCATATATATTGGTATCGACAACAACAATAATGACACCTTGTTTTTTTGCCTGCTCAAGTACCGATGCCAGCCCTTTTTGTTCTACTGGAGTGACCACCAGTACATCAATTCCCATATCCAGCATTTCCGTAATCTGCTGCACCTGTCTGTCCGCATTCAGTGCTGGATCACGCAGCACCATCTTATCCCCTTCCGCCTCTACTCTGGCACTGATTTCCTCACTCATGATCTTATAAAATTCGTTGTTCATTGTCATATAGCTGGCACCAATCAAGTGAGCATTTTCCTTCTGATTGACTGAATAATCCTTTTTCGTATTTTTTGCCCAGAAAAATGTCATGATCAGTATAATATTAATGAACAACAAAATATACCAGAATCTATTCTTTATTTTCGTTTGTATCTGCTCATATGCATTCATCTTGTCCCCTTGTTTTCATAAAAGAACCATTCATAAACAACTCCTGTATCGGCCTTCTAATGAATCCCCATTAAGTCATCCTCTGTAATCTGCCGGATCACCCTGCAAGGATTCCCTGCTGCCAATGAATGTGCTGGTATGTCTCTTGTCACAACACTTCCCGCCCCGATGACACAGCCATCCCCAATTGTAACCCCGCCGCAAACAGTTACATTAGAGGCTAGCCAGCAGTCGTTGCCGATGACGATTGGTTTTGCATACTCAAGATAAGAGTTCCTCTCCTCTGGACATAAAGGGTGAATCGGTGCTGCCAACGTACAATTAGGACCAAAAAACACATGATCTCCAACTGTGATCGGACAGCAATCCAATACGACAAAATTAAAATTAGCTCCACATCCGTCCCCAAATGTAATAAAGCAGCCATAATCGAAATGAACGGGAGCCTGAAAAAATGTATCTTTCCCTCTGTTTGGAACCAATTCTGTTAATATAGCTTGTAATTCCTCTGTATTATCCTCATCAGTATTGTTATATCTGCGCGCAAGTTTCCTTGCTTTGAGTCTCATTTCACTCAATTCTTTATCTACCGGATCGTATAATTGACCTGCCAACATCTTCTCTTTTTCCATTCTAAAACTCCTCTAGCACTTGTTTATTAACTTATTTCCAGCCAAAGTATAGCACACCAAATTGGGGGAATCAACCTGTTAGCAGGGTTTTACTATAGTTTCTCATATTGTGATAAAATCCATTTTCTATAAATTTGGAGCGTTGAAAGTTCTCATGTTTATAACAAAATTCATACCACATATAGCATTTTAAGCTTGTATATAATACTATATATAGTCCATAAAATAGAACTTTTTACTCACTAGTAACAGATTATAGTATGACATTTTAAGTATTTACGTAAAACTACCCTTTTCGCTAAAAGATCACCTGAATTGCAATTATACATCAGTGCACAAGATATAAGGAACCAAATGATAAAAAACTAATAATAATCACATGCATTAGTTTTCGAAGTCAGAGGAAAAAGATTTTTCTACCTCATTCAATGAATTAATAAATGCGAGAACAGCTTTTACCTGATTGTCATTCAATTTTTCCAGCTGGGAGATAGCTTTTTGATGGAGTTTGGACAGTTTATTGTTTTTACTGATTTGTTTTAGTTTTGGCTCTGCTCCATCAAGTAACCATTCAGCATTATAACCATATTTTTCTTCAATAAGTACTGCAAGAGATTGGGATAACCCAATATTGGGATTCTTAAGAAGCTTGGATATATAGCTTTCTGTTACGCCAATTTCAACTGCTAATTGTTTTTGTTTCAAATTGTTTTCCTGTAATATGAGTTTTATTCTATCACACTGATTCATGGGTGTACCTCCTGTAACTTATACAATAGCAAAAGCGCTTGAATTAGTCAAGATAAATATGTTGACAAATGTAATGAGTTGATTTATACTTGAATCATTCAATAGGTGAAAGGAGATGTTCAAGTTAAAATGATAAACAGGGATGCAGTAATTAAGAAGATCATGGATATGCCTCAGGAGCAGGTTGCAAAGGTTTTAATTTTCATGGCAGGTATGGAAGCAGAGCAAAGTATTAATGAGCAAAATGAAACAGAACAAATTCATAACCCAACAAAACAACCTGTATAAACACACCCAAAGATGGTTAGTATGTTGCGGAAAATCTTTTTTGAAAAGGAGATAGACTCCGCAGATGACAGTTTATTCATTTATGAACAGAGGAGGAACATATGAAAGCGATAAAGATAGGTACAAAGGTCGAAATTTACAATGATACTGTGACGACGTATGACAAACTTCCGGCAAAGACCTATATCATAAATTTGAAAAGATGTCAGGGTTTTATCTGGACGAATATCCCGACATTGCAGTGAACGAAGATAAAATCTATGGAGAACACTTACAAAAGGTTAAAAAAGTACTAAGGTCATATGAACTGTTTGACAGAAATCTTGGCGTTATCCTAAGCGGGAGCAAAGGGATTGGAAAGTCATTGTTTGCAAAGCTTTTGTCAGTGAATGCATTGAAATACGATGTACCTGTTATAATAGTGGACAAATACATTTCAGGAATTGCCTCTTATATTGAGACTATAGACCAGAGTGTCATGGTACTTTTTGACGAGTTTGACAAGACTTTTGGGGACGTTAAGGCTTCAGAGGGAGAAGTTGATCCCCAGGCAGCGCTGCTGGGATTATTTGATGGGATAACATCAGGAAAGAAATTGTTTGTCATTACCTGCAATGATATCAGAAAGCTTAGTGATTTCGTTGTGAACCGCCCGGGACGCTTCCACTATCATTTTCGGTTTGAATATCCATCTGACGAGGAAATAAGGACCTATCTTTCTGACAAGCTGGATCAATCCCGTTATAACGAGATTGAACGGATTATAGCTTTCTCAAGAAAAGTCGATCTGAATTACGACTGTCTCAGGGCTATCGCGTTTGAAATCAATAACGGGGAAAGTTTTCAGAGTGCGGTCGGAGATTTAAACATTATTAATCTGGCAACAGAATGTTATGACATAACCATGCATTTTAAAAATGGATCCCCAATGTATATTAAAAACAGGCCCATTGACTTTTTTCTTGATGAGGAAATCGAGATATGCTTTGAACCTGATGGCTACAATGAAATCCTTATAATAAAATTCTGGATAAGGGACAGTGTGTATGATGAAAAAAGTGGTTGTGCCATAATCAGTGCAGATAAATTAAAAGTGCAGTATGATGAAGACTATGATGAAGTGCTTGTAGACAGGGTAAAGAAACTGATTCCTGATTATCTTGCTGTGAAAAAAGTCAAAGAAAAGAACCTGCATTATGCAGTGTAGGCGTAGAAGCTTACACTGCATAAATGTAGCTTTACCTTCCCTTTATAGCAGTAGGTTTTGTTATATTTTGCGTTATAGGTGTTTTTGTCTCATGGCAATTTTGATGCTTTTCAAACAACTCTGCACCATACTGACACTCCGGCTCTGCTATCATTGCCATTGATGGATTGGTCTTTTGTCCTGAATATTCCCTATTTTCAGATCTGCTGTCAGCAGCTTTCTCCCTGTTCATTTCAACATCAATGGCAAGTTTGTCAAGCTTTTCTATCAGTCTGTTATATCTCCCTTCAACAGCTTCAAGCCGGTCACGTATCTCCTTCCACGGCTTTACAAAGAACTCTGTTTTCGAAAACTTCTTTTTCTTCTGGGAATAGTCCGCTTCCGGTCGGTCGGCAATGACTCTGAAAGCATTGGCGATCTTCTGTCCTGCCTCCCTCATTCCCGCCCCAAAGGATTCAATCTTTTCTATGGTATGTGATATGTCCCTGTGCATGTTCCTGACACGCTCATTCATCTGAATAAGGATATCCTTTACACAGAGAAATTCCGCTATCCTGTTTAGTGCCGCTTTCCCTTTGATTTTGATATCCCTTATGATATCCACTGCCTTTGTTTTGATCCCATCCTTAACCTCAGAAAGCTGATGCTTTACTGACTGGCATTTCTGCTCCAGTTTTTCTGCCGCATCTGACACCATCTCCCTCAATGGCTTCTTCTCCTGCCTGCGCTCCATCTCCGCAAGCACATTCTTTATATTTACGAGTTCCCCTGTCACTGCGTCCAGTTTCTTTTCCATGCTGTCAATATATGCTGCCATCTCAAAAATATCGTTTGACGCTTCTTTCTGCTGGTTCTTTTTCAGCATTTCCATTAATTCCTGTATGATCTGGTCCTTTGTCATTTTAACACTTTCTTTTGCCTGCTCCATATGAATCCTCCATTCTGCTGGTGCCTGGACTGGTAAACAGATTTGTCCGCCAACCCTGCATCAGCGCAGATTTGATGTTTATAAACCTTTATATGTCTGTTAACCTGTGTTTCTTTCAAATCGCAGCTTTTATGGGCATGATTATCATCCCTGTTTATATAATTCCATTACAAAATATATACCATATGCTGCCGCACCCATCCTTAATGAAGGGCGCTTTTGTCCTGCCACATATATAGCAGAACCTCCTTAATGAGGGGCTGCACATCTGTCTGTACCCCTGTTTTCCGTCTTTGTCTGTACCGCCGCCTGCGTTTTGTCCTTACACGCTGAAATCCGCTTTTCCTGCCTGTATGCCGCAAGGATACTATCATAGAGCTTCTCACGGAACTCCTTTGTAACCGGGAAACACACATCCTGATACAGCGGTTTTTCGTCCTTTCCAGTCTGGTTCGTCCTGTAGGACGGCATTGCAACAAACTCCTTTTCCCTGCCCTTTAAGATACTGACATTTCCAACTACAAAGCTGTCCTCAAAATAAATACAGGCAAGACCTAAAATGCTGCTCCCTGACCGCTCAAATGGTGTCACCCTGACCGTGAACCCCGGCTCCTTCTTTACCCCCGCTTCCTTATGAATCTCCGGCTTTCCAGACTGTTTCATCTGAGCATATAAGCCAAGAATGTCCCCATACAGTTTATCCCGAAAATCCTTTGTGATGGGATTGCATATGTCCTTATAAATTACCTGGTTGTGCCCGTCCCGCTCCTTACTCTTAAAAGACGGCATTGAGACAAAAAGCTGTTTCTCCTTTCCCTCCACAACAGCTATATTGGTGATCTTGAATGAATCGCCAAACGTAACTGACGCAAATGCCCTGACATTTGAATCAGGGCTGGTGACTGTATTCAATTTTACTGCATATTCCATAATCAACCTCCATTTGTTATCTGTATTTCTGTCCCGTGCTCAAAATACGGGCATGGCAGCATACTGACATCTTACCTGCCTTCCCTGTTAATCTTCCTTGTCCCATACTGTATTCCGGGTTCAGCCACCCTGCCATTTTCAGGCTCTTTCATGTCTGCGATATCCTGTACCCTGCTGTTCTCAAGGTCGAGCTCGGCATTAAGTGCATTTAAGCGGGCTGTCTTTTCAGCAAGCTCTTTTTCCTGCATAAATGGTTTTTCATACTCCTGCTTTGACTGTTCCATGTCACGACGCAGCTGCCCGATCTGGTCTTCAAGGTTTCTGGCCCTCTGTTCCATACCTGCCACGATGTTTTCCAGCTTTACCATGTTCCCGACAGGGCTTGACGAGAGATCCGTACTGTGGTCCGTCCTTCCGCGCAGGATCATATACCTGTATCCGAGGACATCCTTCCGCAAAAGGAACTCAAAGCATTTATACTGCCCGGCAGATACTGTTTCTTTCTCATTACAGTCAGCCATTGCCTCTATCACGGCATTTCCCGCTTCTGTCCGTTCTGTGTACCTTTTATTTTTTACAGTTATGGCAAAATCCGGCTCCGCTGCATTTGCCGCCTCTGCTGCAGCTATATCCCCGCGCACGCAGGCAAGCCGCTCCTCCCCCGCAGCTATCTGTTTCGGGTAATGGATCATGATGTTGTCCTCAAGGGCATAGTGCTGTCTGTCATAGCTGGATCTTAAGACCTTTAACCGCTGCACGTCATTTTCAAGCTGCATCTTTTCCTTTATCTTGGGGTTCCCGGTCGCCACGGCTTTGATCTCCGCATACGAGAGCGTCGCCTCGTCTATGTCCTCACAGGTCCTTGATACGGTCCTGCTCGTCATGACCTGTGAGATAAAGCGCTGTTTGTTTTCCACCAGCGCCCAGGAGTATGCATCGAAGGTTCCTTTTGTCACATAGCGGTAGACTGCAATCTCCCCATTCCCGTTCCCCTGTCTGATACCTCTTCCGTCCCTCTGCTCAATACAGGAGGGCTTCCACGGGCAGTCCACATGATGCATTGCTGTAAGGTGTGTCTGCACATTTACACCGGTTCCGCACTTGTCAGTGGAACCAATGAGTATCTTTTTCTTCCCTGTCCTCATCTCCTTAAAAAGAGTGTCCCTCTGCGCATCCGTCGAGGCATCATGTATGAAGGCGATCTCATCCGCGGGAATGCCTGACTTTACAAGCGCTGTCTTTAAATAATTGTAGACATCAAATTCCCTCTCACCACCCGCAAATTTTTCTTCCCAGTCTGCACTCCATGAAACCTTTGGCGTCCCGATGTCAGAAAAAACAAGCTGGCAGCCAATACTGCCGTCCTTATTTCCAGCAAAATATTCGGCTGCCACATTCTGTGCCACCTTATTTAATTTGCTGTTCGGATCATCTGGCGCATCACGCTCCAGGAGCCTTGCATCCGTTCCAAGTAACCTTGCCTCATGAGTGATCTTAAGGAAATTATCTTCACGGGGATCGACGTTCCCGTTCCTGATCCTCTCTGCCCGGACCACAAAATCCTCCATTACATTCTTTACAAACCACCCTGGTTCGCTGTTGACAATAATAGGTTTTCCGCCACGCAGTGTGGGCACGGGGAGGCTTATCATGTCTGCGGTTATGACATCAGCCGTCTCCCTGAAGGTATTCATCAGCTCCGGCAGGTTTGTGAACCTGTTAAACCTGCTCTTAAGGCGGAAACCCGTCCCCTCCACGGTAAGCTCCAGCGCTGTCGTCACTTCCCCGAAGTTTGCCGCCCATGTGTCAAAGTGGCGGATCCCCATCCGCTCCAAAGCCTCCTTCTGGAGATAGAGCTGCATGACATACATCTCACAGATCGTATTGGATACTGGCGTGCCCGTGGCGAAAACAATGCCCCGGTTCCCGTTGGTCTGCGTTATATACTGACATTTAAAAAGCATGTCTGACGCTTTCTGTGAACCGGAACTGGAAATGCCGGAGACATTGTTCATTTTTGAAAATATGGCAAGGTTTTTGAACATATGCGCCTCATCCACCATGATGGAATCAATGCCCAGTTCTTCAAAGTTAATGAGGTCGTCCTTCCTGCCCTCATCCAGCAGCGCCTTAAGCTGGGCTTCCAGTTTTTTCTTCTGGGACTCCATCTGCTTGACGGTCCAGCGCTGTCCGTTCTGTGCTTTTGTCTCCGCAATTGCAAGGCTTAGCTCATCAATCTGGTCATTTAACATCCGCTCCTTCCGTTCCTTTGATACCGGGATCTTCTCAAACTGCGAGTGTGACATGATGATACAGTCATAATCCCCTGTCGCAATGCGCGAAATAAACTGCCTGCGTCTGTTCTTCTCAAAGTCCCGCTCCGTTGCGACAAGGATATTTGCAGATGGGTAAAGGCGCATGAACTCCCCTGCGGTCTGTCCCACGAGCGCCTTTGGCACGATGATGGTGTTCTTGTTTGCAAGCCCTAACCGCTTCTGTTCCATGCAGGCTGCCATCATCGTGAAGGTCTTGCCTGCCCCGACACAGTGCGCGAGCAGCGTGTTCCCGCCGTAGAGTATCCTTGCAACTGCATTTTTCTGGTGGTCACGCAGCTTAATCTCCGGGTTCATGCCCGGAAAACTGAGGGTTGAACCGTCATAGGCACGGAGCCTGATATTGTTGAAGGTCTCATTGTAATATTTTACATACTTCTGCCTCCTTTCTGCATCACGGAAGATCCAGTCCCTGAACGCCTCCTTCATCTGTTCCTGTTTTTCCCTTGCAAGCATGGTCTCCGCCTTGTTGAGGACATAAGCCACCCTGCCGTCTTCATCCTCCACCCGGTCCCGCACTGTCACGGTACGCAGGTTTAATGTCTCCTCAAAAATGGAATAGGCATCGATCCTTTCCGTGCCGTATGTTTCTTTTGCTGCTATGGACTTTTTGTCCAGGGACTTGTTTTCAATGAACCAGTCCATGCTGTATGGATTGAGGTGTACCTGTATGCCTGAATCTTTGTACCCGCTCCTGAACGCCTGCGCCCTTCTTGGTGTTTTTAACAGTTCATAAATGAACGCCTCGTAATCCTGCGGCTCGATCCATGTAGTCCCGATGCGGACTGCGATCTCCGATGCATCAAGGTCCTTTGGCTGTACCTTTTCCAGCGCATCCACATTTGCTGCAAACAGCCCTGCATCCTCCCGTGCATAAGCCTGTGCCGTCCGCAGCTTCTTCCTCACATTCCCGGACAGGTATTCATCCGCTGTTTTCCACCCTTTACAGGGATTGTTTTTGTCGTATTCTTCCGGGTCTAAAAAAATAAGTCCTGACAGCTCCCTGACCAGGGCAGTGCGCCTTAATTCATCTGTCTGGACAGGTGGTAACTCTCCCCCTTCAGAAGTCTCCGCAGACAGGGATGCCGAATCTAGTCCATAGATGCTCAACATGAACGGGATATTTACACTGCCGTATTCGCCAATGGACACATTCAGTGCCTCAGCTGCAGTATCCACCCTGTCTGGTATGATGTTTGGACGGATCGTCTGCTTGTGGAACATGTCTGCCTTTTCCACCTTTCCATCACCGTCCACGATCTCCAGTGAACACAGCAGCGGATAATCTGCATCGTCACGGAAAGCACGCATACTGCCCTGTCCTGTCAGTGGTCCGTATTTCTCCACATAGGCGTCATATTTCTGGTTTAATATCCCCTGGTGGTATTTTAAATCTTCCCCACTGCACCCTTTTGTCTGTATAAAAATCAGCTGTCTTGTGATATTCCTGATCTCATCCATCAGGCGGATCCTCTCCTCCGTGGCAGCTGGGACCTCCTTCCGGTACATGATCGAGTTTTCCCTGTAATAGAGCCTTCCGTCCACAAAAGTATGGGTGTAATTCTTTACATCCGGATCGGCGTCAATGGTGTCAGAAGGCCTTACTTCCCCGTCCCCCCACGATTTCGGCAATGTCCGTGATCCTTCCGGAAAGGTTTGCAACTGCTGCATCCAGTGCGGTTTTTAGGTCAAAATTTTCATCATGATTGACGCAGCTTGTGTACTTACTGTCATTTCCAAACATGCTGCTGTCATATTCCATCTTTCCAAGCATCATTTCAGGGTGCTGTGCAAAATAGGAATTGACCGGGATGCCATCCTCCGTGTGCCCGAGATGCACCCAGTCCGGTTCGGCCACAGTCTTTTTCTCACGCTTCTGTAAAAACACGATATCACTTGTCACATCCGTTCCCGCACTGTCCCTGAATGCTGTGTTCGGAAGTCTTATTGCACCGATAAGCTCAGCGCGCTCTGCAAGGCATTTCCGCACTGTGGGATTTGCCTTGTCCAGTGTGCCCTTACTTGTGATGAAAGCCACGATCCCGCCTGGCCTTACCTTGTCAAGCGACTTTGCCATGAAATAGTCATGGATGCGGAATTTGTATTTCGCATATCTCTTGTCATAAAGGCTGTAATCACCAAAGGGCACATTTCCCACTGCAATGTCAAAAAAGTTGTCAGGGTACTGCTTTTCCTCAAATCCCTTAATGCTAATTTCTGCGCCAGGATAGAGCAGCTTTGCAATCCTGCCTGAAATGTCGTCCTTTTCCACGCCATAGAGCCTGCTCCCTGCAAAGCTGTCCGGCAGGCTCCCGAAAAAATGTCCCACACCCATTGCCGGCTCTAAGATGCTGCCGCCGTGGAAACCAAATCTTTCAAGCGCTTTATGGATTACGCCTGTGATAACAGGCTCAGTATAAAAGGCTGTGTTTACGGAGTCCCTCGCGTCTGTGTATTCCCTGTCGGACAGAAGGTCTTTTAATTCCGCGTATTCTTTCTGCCAGCTTTCATTTTTGTCGTCAAATGCCTGCGGGATACCGCCCCAGCCAACATACCGTGCAAGGATCTTCTGCTCCTCTGGTGCCGCGGGACGCTGTTCATGCTCTATCCGTTTTAACAGTCTAATGGCTTCCACGTTCCAATGGTATCTGGTTTTCTGCCCTGATTTTCTGTTTTCGGTCCGGCTTACATTGAAAAACGATCCGTCAAAATGAAAGTTTCTATCTGGTTGTCCCTGCCCTGGTTCCCTGTCCGCTTCTGGTATCAGCTCCGGTTCTGCCTGTATTTCAGGCACTTCCGGCATCCATGGCAGTTCCAGTGCTTCAAGGACTGGCTCCTGTTCCATCTTTTTACGGTATTCTTGATAAATGTCCATAAACCAGTCCGCCGCCATGAAGGACTGCGGCGTCTCCTTGAAACGTTCATAAATACCTTCGCCGATGTATTCATCTTCCTCGATCATGCGCATGACAAGCGCAGCACAATAACCATAATCTGCCCTGTGTTCTCCTATCGTGCCGTCTGGTCTTACATAAGCTATGGTAATGCCTGTTTGATCCCTTGTGATGCAGTCACCAGTACCGTCCTTTTTCTCAAGCTTCACAAATCCCTCATGCGGCCTGCCATATACGGCAGAGAGAAAATCAGCTTTCAGCTTCATGTCAAGGTTCGTGGTGAAAATGTCATATATAAGCGTCTGGACCGCAATATATCCCGGCTCTTCCTTAAAATAGCGCATCAGCCGCCCGGTCCAGAGCCGCTCCTCATTTTCGTCTGTCCTGTCCGGGGCTTTTCCCAGTTCCGCAAGGTTTTTCCTGTACAGGAACCTCTCCTTGTTGACATTGAGGCTTGCAGCGAAATCGTGCGCAAACTGCTCCATTTCCTTTTCGCTGATGTGCGTATCCAGTCCGGGGCAGCTCTCCAGGATATATTCATAAGCACGCCTGCCATGCCATTCTCCGTCTGCATTCCATATGGCTGCCTTGTCAAAAGTCTCATTCCATGCGGCTTCAATATCCCAAAGCCCGGCTGCTTCCAGTACGCGCCGCAGCAGTTCTACGCGGCAGTTCTGCCTCTCCCCCGGTGTCTCTGATAGAAATTTCTGTGTGTATTGTTTCAGGCTGTCCGCCTTTTTTCCATCTTTCTTACAGGCTTCACTCCCATCATACTGTACATAATCACACTCTGCATTGTATACGCCATATGCGACCATATCGCTGATGTATGAGGTACAGTCCTGCCAGTCAAGCAGCACCCGCCATCTTTTTCCATTATCATCATTAAAATCAATGGTGATCCCGTCCTCACCGCGCTCCACTTCACATCTCCCATACTGGTTCATAAAGATATTCCTGGACACAAGGCTTTCGTCCGTAAATACCGTTTCCACATACTGCACCTTGTCGCTGAAAGGGATATCCTGCTGCATTACTTCCTTTAACGCAATATTGGGAAGCGAAAGCCAGAACCCGCCGTTAAAGAACTGGTCTGCCGGCTCCTGCCAGAGCGCCACGGACACTCTGTCTGGATCAAAGTCGGCAGGAGGAGTATAATATTCCCCGGATCTGACAAGTACCCGTAACTCAAGCTCAATGGTCTTCCAGTCCACATATCCGTCTTTTTTTGTCCCATTTTCATACCACGTAAAGTGCATCCCGCCTGTGTGGTAAGTGTCATATCCCAGCGCTGTCCCGTTCCACTCAATGGAGCGCCCTGCCTGCCCGTACAGCTTTTTCACTGCCTCGGTGCGTTTTGTCGGATCAGACAGCTTATGGAAGAGTTCATGAATACGCCTTTTCCCATATGAAAAACCGCTGTCACTCATGAGCGCGTACCGCACACACTCCCTTGGCACGGTAAGCACTGTCTCCGTTTTTCCGGGTATTCCCACGCTGCCGTCCGGCGCAATCAAAAAGGAAGCCTGTTGAAAGCTTCCTTTTTCTTCCACTGGTGGGATCTTGTCTGGTAAATCTTCTTTTAGTGGAACTTCATCACGACCTGTGACATTACGGTCTCCTCTGCCTGCATTCTCGCCTGGTTCCTCAGCTGCCACATCTCCATCGTGGACTGTGGATCTTTTGGGGGATTCTTCCCTAAATAATCCGTCTCCAGCAGCTCCATCATGCGGTATGCTTCCTCCTCCACTTCCTGCACTGTCTCGCCCAACATCCCGAGGCGCACCAGCGTTTTGTAGCGGTCCTTGTGGTTCTCCCTCAGATATTCCGCTGCCCTCAGCGCGAACCTCCCAAGCTCCGCCATTGATACCTTTTCCACCGGCAGTTCCAGGTCCGGGTAGAGCATCCCGTCCGCCCCCTCGTGGTATGTCAGCATTGTTTCTTCCATAAGCAGTACTCCTTTCCTCAGCCTGTTTTAGATCGTTTGCAATACCCCTCAGCACCTCACAGGATATGTCGCTTATAAGGGATCCCATATGGCTTATTTCCTTCTCCGCTGTAAATTCAGTGATGAAGGAGAGGTCCTGCACCCTGGGCGGGATGTCAAAGCCGCATCTTGTAAACACTGCATACATGACGCTGCACTCCAGCAGTTCTGCGGCCAGTCTCCCCCTTTTTCCCATGGAATCCATAAACCCACTAATCCTGTCTGCAAACTCTGATTTCATTATGACTCTGATCTGGTCTTCTGTAAAGGCTTTTAGGAAATTTAGATCAGATTCTTTCTCTGCGGGATCTGCCACCGCTCCTGTTTTTTCTTCCCATGCACCTTTGTTTTTCAGGTATTCCATATAAGCCGCGGCATGTTCACCATCAAGCTCCCATGTAAGTTTCTGTTCCCTCCCCGCCGTGTCGCTGATATCAAATACATAGCGCATTTCTGGTTTCAACGCCCTTGACGGGAAGATGGCAATCCCTTTGCTTCCCCGCTTAACGTATCTGCCGACCTTTTTCCATGTATCAAAATCAGCGGCGATCGTCGTATCAGGACGCTGTATGTACATCAGCAGGATGTTGTCAAACTCATAACGGTACAGCTGTCCCGTGAGCCTGCACACCTCCTTCCACTGTGCCTGTCCGCTGGCAGCTTTCCTCACTGCATCGCTGTAAAGCCTGTTTATTTTATAATCAGCGCCCATATTTACACCTCCAGTATTGCTTCCCTGATATCAAGGGAACTGCCTGCAGTTCCCTAACATCAATCTCATCTCCAAGACAGTCCCATCCCTCATGTCTCTGCCTTGCAAACAGCTCAATCCGCGGCACGTCCCCGCACAGCTCCACGATCCTGTCCCTGATTTCGTCTGGCTTCCTGCTGTGCTCCATGATCCTTGCATCACATACCTGTGCCACTGCCTTTGATATTCTTTTGGGCCTGCCCTTTGTCCCAAGGAGACAGATCTCAGAGTTGGAACGTGTCCAGAAACCTAGCCCCATAAAGAACGTGTCTGCTTTTTTATTCGAGGGTTTGCGTAGCAAAACCTTTGTAACCCAGTTAAAGGCGCAGGTCTTGTAGGTAACCCCCCAGCTTTCCATGACAGAAAGTCCTTCCTTAAGGCACGGGAATGTCACCCATAAAAAAAGAACACAGTCATCATCGGCAATCGACTCCACCGGTAATGACCGTATTTCTTCAATGTCCATGGTATGGTAATGGTTCTCCGCGCTCCTGCCCTGCCCTTTTTTGGAATAAACCCTGTATGCCCATGGCGGATCTGCATAGATTGTTTTATACTTTTTTCCCAATCCTGTTATCCCTCCTGTGCCCGCATGATCCTGGCAAAAAGCCTGTGCTCCTCCCTGTCAAGCTCAATGCATATGTCTCCGTCAGCACCGTTTTTCCCTGTATGTTTCTGGGCTCTTCTTATCTTTTTTGCAAGCCGCAGGAGTATGTAATTTTCCCTTGAAAGCTCCATGGCGTGCTTAAAGGTCATTTCTGCAGTTTCAAGCTTTACCTGCTTTTCCATGATAACGGCTGCTGTCATTTTTGTAACTGCCGGCAGGTCACTGATCTTTACCAGCGCCTCTGCCGTTGTTTTTCCGCTGCGCTCCCACTCCCTGTGAAGCAGCTTTATGAGATATTCCATATCCTTTGCAATCTCATTGTTGGCCGTACTCTTTTTTCTGTTTTCTTTTCCCATTCTTACAATGCCTCCTATCAGTTTTTATCTCGGTCTCCCGATCATCACAATACTGCTCCTGCTATGTGTAGGACGGTAAACGACACCAACCCGCTTGTTTGCTGCCTCCACGATCATGCCGTCCCCCACATAGATTGCAACATGCGTGATATCCATAAACCTTCCGTTGCTCTCATAGCTGAAAAAGATCAGGTCCCCCGGCTGCATGTCTTCATAATGCACCAGCCAGCCATTGTCATAACAGAGCTTTCCCTCATATGCCGCCGACGTTGAACCCTGATATGAGATACTGACACCTGCATGCCGCCATGCATAATAGGCAAGCGAGCTGCAGTCAAAGTGTGCCCCATCGTCCCTAAGCTCCTGGCTGTATGGATATCCGACCTTTGACAGCGCAAATTCCAGTACCCTTTTCCCATTGGCATCAGAAACAGAATCAACGATGGCATGGTATCTGTCTGGATCAAGCTCCTGCCCGCGCCCATGGTTCTGATAGCCCGGTAAATCAAGGTATTCTGGCTTCATCAGTTCCGCGAGAACCCCCTGTTCTTCTGTACTGAATCCATAGACAGCTATCATGTCGCTGTATGTCCTGACAGCCTTGAAAGGAAAAAATAATTCGCACTAAATAATGCAGGAAACAAGCTTTTTTGTGGGAAAAGTAGTAAAATA
>JAIEEY010000206.1 GCA_029067205.1 Lachnospiraceae bacterium | reverse complement strand
AATTATTTTTCTTTTGGGAAATTATGTCGGAATATCAGGAAGCCTCTTTGTTTCAGTAATAATGGAATTAAAAAGTTGGCTAGTATTAAAGACTTTTTCTCCATATAACCTGTTGTTTTCGATATTTGTTTCAATTATTTATTATTTGTTCTTTAGTAAAGAAGCAATTATGAAAAAAATTCAAAATGATAATAACAAAAAAATAATTGAGGCTAATTATAAGGCATTGTCAAAAAAATATCAAGACGAAATAAGTTCTTATAGTATTGAAGAAGCTATTCAGTACTACAAAGATATAAAAGAGTCAAATTTAGATAACATTTAGTCTAAGAGGTAGCATATGCTAAATACTAATAGGAAATACATTGATTTTGATATGGAAAAATATAAAAACAATCTTAAAAGAAATCCAGAAGATATAGTTTCTATGAATGAATTAGGACGTTTATTAATAGCATCAGAACGATATGTAGAAGCAGAAGCTATGTTCCATCGTATTTTGGAAATAGACCCTAAAAATACAATAGCTATGAATGAATTAGGGCGTTTATTAATCGTAACAAGCCGGTATGAAGAAGCAAGAAGTATGTTTCACTATATTTTAGAAATAGACCCTAAAAACACAATAGTTATGAATGAATTAGGGCGTTTATTAGTTACGTTAAAACAATATACAGAAGCAGAAGCTATATTCCGTCATATTTTGGAAATAGACCCTAAAAATACAATAGCTATGAATGAATTAGGGCGTTTATTAGTTGCGTTAAAACGATATACAGAGGCAGAAGCTATATTCCACCATATTTTGGAAATAGACCCTGAAAACACAATAGTTATGAATGAATTAGGGCGTTTATTAGTTGCGTCAGAACGATATGCAGAAGCAGAAGCTATATTCCATCATATTTTGAAAATAGACTCTCAATTTTTACCAGCTATTATAGATTATGGACGCTTATTAGTCATTAGAAGACAATATAGTAAAGCAGAATATTTGCTTCAGTATGCTTTGGAAATATTCCCACAAAATATATTGCTATTGAATGAGCTTACAAATCTATTTATCGTTATTGGTGAGATTGAGAAAGCAAAGCAGAGTATATATTTGATATTATCTTTGGACCCTGCAAATATACGAGCACTAATTAATTTAAGCCAAATATTTTTAGCAGAAAAGAAATATCATAAAGCATTGGATATTTTAGAACAAGCAACAAAAATAAGCCCTACTAACAGTGAAATAATTAAGTTGAAAAAACATATATGTGAAACATAAAATAAAGAAGTTGCTATTGCGACGAACTCAATGAAACCATAGTAAAAGATATAGAGCAAATCTTTATGCTTTGAAGATTACAAAATGCCAAACACATAGAATGTGTGGATTTTTGAACAACAGTTTTAAGTGGTAAAGTGTAGAATGTTGAGTAGGAATTATGCCATGGGATATTTTTCTGCGCTAGAGGCTTTAACAGCTTCCAGTTTATTGAACTGAAAAATTAGGAGTGATAAAAATAGCAATGATTTCTTGGGTGCAAAAAATAACGATAGCCGTCCATGCATGGGTGCATCTGCCTTTTTGAAAAGTGTTGATTTTAGGGCGTTTGCAGTAAATGTAAAAACGATAGCACCCAAGAAATAATTGTATCAATTTGGACACGCAATATGGTGTGACCAGTCGGATAATTGATAGTTAGTTTCCTGCTCAATTCAGACAAATTCATATCCCTTTTTTTTTCTAAAAATTGAAAATGAAAATAAAATACCAGATTTAAAGTATTTTAGGCATTTTTTCCTTACATATGCTAGAAACGCAATACAGGTACTTTATCAGAAAAAAAGAATGCTTGCAAATACGGAAAAACTTCTATATAATTACCAAAGTTATTATTGTTGGAAGTTCGGTCAATGCGAACCGTTCGGGTTACTAAAATTCCTGGGGACAGGTAGGATGCGGGGAGAATAATACCCGCATATTAGACTTTAGTACCATTTGGCAGTGTCTCCCGACATATAATTACTCATTTTACGCGGCAGGGCTATTTGAAAATAGGCTGTCGTTTTTTTATGCATGTAAATATTATTGGAAGATTTAAAGGAGGATTTTATTCAATGAAAAAAATGACTGAAAAAGTAAAAGTATGGTGCAAAGATATGGTGCAAGACCAAGGCAGTCCTGCGTGATAAGGCAGGCGAAAGTTATGTCGATACAGGCATCAAGATTTTGATTGCCGTTGTTATCGGGGCCCTCCTTCTGGCAGGGCTGTACACACTGTTTGGTGACGTTGTAATGCCGACCTTGACAAGACGCATTACAGAAATGTTCAACTATGCAGGCTGATGGAAATGGCAGTATGGGCAGGGAAGGGGATTCTTTTTGCCGCTCTGCTTATTGGTGCATCATATTGTGACATTCAATCCAGAAAAGTTCCGGATATCTACAGTGTTTTAATCATAGTGACGGCATTGTTTATACCGGATTTGGGAAAATGGTGGGGCATCCTATGTGGAGCCCCTTTTTTGCTGGCAGCTTTGACGGTAGGTGGAATTGGCGGAGCTGACATAAAGATTATGGGAGCTGCCGGGATGGTATTAGGTCTGAAACAAGGAATATTTGCCATGATAATAGGACTTTTTGGTATGCTTGCATATCATTTTGGAAGAAAAATTTTATTACACGGCACAAAAGAAATGGAACAATCATATCCCCTTATTCCGTTTTTAACAGCAGGAATGACGCTGACTTATCTGACACTCATTCCATTACAGTAATAACAGTAAGGCAGGGACGCAGACGCCCTGCCCGTTTTTTGGGAAAATATTGAAAGTTGGAGGTAAAGGATGAAGATATTTAAAAACCGAATGGTATTGGGAATCACTTGTATTGTCATATCATTGATTATTTGTTTTGCACTTACACCGTTGATCAACATGGGATTATCAAAGAAAACAACAGTGGTGCGCATGAAACAGAATGTGCTGGAAGGCGAACAGCTTACGAGGAATATGCTGGAAGAAGTAGAAGTTGGAAACTATAACATGCCGGAGAATGTATTCCATTCCATGAGCGAAGTGGAAGGATTATACCTAACTGCATATGTATGTGCGGGAGATTACCTGTTCCCTGCGAAAGTATCGGCAGAAGCAGGTCTGGAAAACACCTACTTGTACCACTTGAATGGTGAAAAGCAGGCCATGTCTATTACCATTGACAAATTTGCGCAGGGTCTGTCAGGAAAACTAAAGAGCGGTGATATCGTATCAGTTATCGCGCCGGATTATCAGGGAAGCAGGGAAACCGTTATCCCACAGGAACTGCGGTATGTGGAAGTAATCGCTGTCACTGCCAATTCGGGATACGACGCAAACCTTGAGGACGGAAGGGATAAAGATGAAAAAGAGCTGCCTTCCACCGTAACACTTTTGGTAAAGCCGGAGCAGTCGGAGATCCTTGCTGGTCTTGAAGCGGAAAGAACTATCCATTTGTCATTGGTATACCGCGGAACTAAAGAAAATGCAACAAAATTTATAGAAGCGCAGGACCTCATATTAGAGGAATTGAAAGCAGCACAGGAGGCTGAACTGACGGGAGAAGGCGCAGAGGAAGGAACGGAGGCAGACGCAAAAAGCGCAGAAAATGCCGAAAGTGGGGTGGACAAAGATGCTTAATTACAATAACGCTTCGATTTTTCAGAGAGCAGAAGCAGATGCACCGCCGTCAGGAAACGTGATTGCCGTCTGGGGAAGCCCTTCAGCGGGAAAAACAACGGTCAGTGTTAAACTTGCTCATTACCTTGCAAGCCGGAAGAAAAACGTGATTCTTCTTTTATGCGATATGGTTTCGCCTCCGCTCCCATGCTTATGCGGTCCTTCCGATTTAATTGCGGAACATTCCCTTGGGAGTATCCTGGCGGCCACACATGTAACACAGGGAATTATAAAGGAAAACTGCGTGTTCCATAAGAAGTACAAATACCTGACGATGTTGGGAATGAAAAAGGGAGAGAATGTATTTACCTATCCACCCTACACACAGGTTCAGGCAGAGGAATTAATCCGTAATATCCGCATGATGGCCGATTATGTCATTATTGACTGTGGAAGTTACATTGCATTTGACGTGCTTTCCGCAGTATCGTTGATTGAATCGGATCATGTCCTGCGGCTTGTTACTTGTAATCTGAAATCTATCAGCTATCTGTCATCACAGCTTCCGCTTCTTCAGGATAAGAAGTGGGATGCGGACAAGCAGGTTCGGATTGTGTCAGATGTCAGGTCAAACGAAGCGGCAAATTATGTGGAGCAGATTTTTGGCAAGATTTCCTATACCCTCCCGCATTGCGCGGAAGTGGAAACGCAGGCATTGGAAGGACGGCTTTTCCAGGATCTTTCCCAAAAGGAAAGCAAGGAATACAAGCAGGGCATTGAGGCGATCGGGAAGGAGGTTCTCGGCGTATGAATGAGACTATGACAGATTCCCGGTCACTCTTTTTCTCCCCAGAGGAAGAAAAGGACTTTCAGACAGTTTTAAAAGATGTGCAGGAATATATTTCCAGCAAATATTCCACCCTGATTCTTGATGGTGATAATGATGAAGTAAAGCAGCATATCAAGCGCTATATCAGCAAATACGTTATGGACTACAGGATTCAGGTAAGGGGGATGAGCGAAGGAGAGCTGATTGACGCTATATATACGGAAATGGCAGAATTCTCTTTCCTGACAAAATATATTTTCGGTACAGGGATTGAAGAAATCAATATCAATTCATGGCGTGACATTGAAGTACAGTATTCAAACGGAAATTGTGAAAAACTCAAGGAGCATTTCGAGTCACCGGAACATGCAATAAATGTGGTACGACGGATGCTCCATGTATCCGGGATGGTATTGGATAATGCAAGCCCCGCTGTACTTGGCCATCTGAGCAAGAATATCCGTATCGCGGTTTTAAAAACGCCTCTAGTGGATGAGGATGTTGGTGTAGCGGCATCCATCCGTATTGTAAATCCCCAGTCCCTGACAAAAGAGGACTTCATAAAAGGCGGTACGGCAACGGGGGAAGAACTGGATTTTTTGTCGGAATGCTTACGGTATGGTATCAGCATTTGCGTGGCAGGTGCGACAAGTTCCGGCAAAACAACAATTACAGGCTGGCTTTTAGGAACAATTCCCGACAGCAAGCGTATCTTTACCATTGAAAACGGAAGCCGGGAGCTGGATCTTGTGCGGGAGCATGAAGGGACAGTCTGCAACAGCGTTGTACATACCCTGACAAGGGCATCTGAAAACGAGAAACAGAACATTGACCAGGATTCCCTGCTGGACATGGCACTGCGCTTTAATCCGGAAATCATCTGTGTAGGGGAAATGCGCAGCTACGAGGCGTATACTGCACAGGAAGCGGCAAGGACAGGACATACCGTATTGACAACCATACACAGCAACAGCTGTGAATCTACCTATAGAAGAATGTGTACCCTCTGCAAAAGGAAATATGACATCAAAGATGAAACACTGATGTCGCTTGTAACAGAAGCGTTCCCTATCATTGTGTTTACTAAGCAGCTTGAAAACAAAAAGAGGAAAGTCATGGAAATCATGGAATGCGAAATCCTTCCGGATGGCAGTACGAATTTCAGGACACTGTTCCATTATCATATCACGGAAAACCGTATAGAGAATGGCAGGTTTATCATTAGCGGAGACCATGAAAAGGTGAACAGCGTTTCCGAAAGCCTGAAACGCCGTCTTCTGGAAAATGGAATGTCAAAGGAAACCCTTGCAAGAATTACGGGAAAGGGGGATAAGAAAAAATGCTGACGCTGGAACTGGCAGCCTGTATCGGAATGATCATGGGCTGTTTTATTTTGTTCGGAATTTCTTTGGAAGATTTCACTGCAGACCTGTTTGCTGGTATCCTTGGTAAACCACGGAATATTCAGGATGCAATCATGGAGGAAACCAATACAAAAAAAGTACCCTATATCAAGCGGGAACTCCTTGAAGTACAGGACATCCTGCAGACAACCGGAAGGGAAAAGCAGTTTCCTATGCTGTGTACGGCTTCCTTTGTCCTTTTTGCATTAGGTGCTTCACTGGCAGTCATGATGGGCAATTTCTTTATGGTGCCGGTTCTGGCCATAGGGTTCTTGTTTATTCCCCTTTGGTACATCAAGCTGACAGCACACACATTTAAAAAGGATATATCTGCGGAACTGGAAACGGCACTGTCTATCATCACAACATCATACCTTAGAAATGAGGATATCCTGACGGCAGTAGAGGAGAGCATTTTTTACCTCAATCCGCCCGTACAAACAGTATTCCAGGAATTTGTGACACGTATCCATATGGTAGATCCGGATATTGAAAGTGCGCTGCGCGAGCTGAAAACCAAAATCCACAATGACACCTTTGAGGAGTGGTGCGATGCACTGCAGGAGTGTCAGGTTGACAGGAGCCTTAAAACAATACTGACGCCAATCGTGGCCAAACTGTCAGATATGCGTTTGGTAAATGCAGATTTGGAATATATGGTATATGAGCCACGTAAGGAATTTATTACAATGGTAGTGCTTGTAGTTGCAAATATCCCGCTTCTATATTTTTTGAATAAAGACTGGTTTGAAACGCTTACCACGACAACGCTTGGACAGTTAATGTTAAGCATATCCGCAGCATCCATTTTTTACTCTGCTGCACGTGTTGTCAAGCTGACAAAACCAATTGAATACAGGAGGTAGGGCATGATCATTATATTATTTGCATTCGGGACATTTTTCTCCATCGGATTGTTTTTAATCCTGGCGGAAGTATTACGCATCCCGACAATAAGAACCGTCCAGGCAATGTCTTCTGCCAGTAAGCTGGAATGGAAAGCCGCAAAAAGCATAGAAACAATTTTGATGGATGGGGCAGTGTTGTTATCAAGGCACCTGCCCATGAATCCGCACAAAAAAGCACGGCTTACGGCTACCCTGCGTGCGGCCGGGATGGACACTTCCCCGGAGGTATATACTTCTTACGCCATTGTGAAAGCAGGAGTGCTCTTGATTGGAGTCATTCCCTGTCTTGCGATATTTCCGCTGGCATCCATTATGGTGCTTATAACAGCATTAATGACTTATTTTAAAGAGATTGAAACCGCAGACAAGAAACTGCGTGCCAAAAGGGAAGTGATCGAGGATGAACTGTCGCGTTTTGCATCAACCATTGAGCAGGAATTAAAGAACAGCAGGGATGTATTGTCAATTCTTGAAAATTACAAAAAAAAAGCAGGGGAGGAATTTGCAAAGGAGCTGGATATCGTATGCGCCGATATGCGTTCCTCCAGTTACGAAGCGGCGCTTACACGGTTTGAGGCAAGATTGAACTCGCCGCAGCTCTCGGATATTGTACGGGGTCTGATCGGCGTACTGAGGGGCGATGACAGCGCTGTATATTTTCAGATGCTCGTCCATGATTTCAAGCAGATTGAAATTCAGAGATTAAAGACAAAAGCACAGAAGATACCCCCTAAAATAAGGAAATATTCATTCCTCATGCTGATGTGTTTCCTGATTACCTATATCCTTATCATTGGCTTTGAAATCATAAAATCCATGGGAAGCATGATGTAAGGAGGGAACAGTTTGAAAAAATGGAAAAGAATTTTGAGTGAGAAAAGGGGAGAGGGATATATTGATACGGCAGTCCTGGTGCTATGCGCCATGTTAGTGATTGCGATTGCCGTCAGGGTTTATCCGGTATATATTACCAAACTGCAGCTGGACAACTTTGCTGATGAACTAATCAGGGAAATGGAAATTGCAGGCAGCGTCGGGACTGAAACATCCGAAAGAGAAAGAGCGCTGCAGGAAAAGACCGGGCTTACGCCTTCTGTCACATGGTCGAGGAGTGGAAACATCCAGCTTAACGAGGAAGTGACAGTTACGCTAACACTGGACAGGAATATAGGACTGTTTGGCGGGTTTGGTTCCTTTCCCGTCCAGCTTACTGCCAGGGCAAGCGGGAAAAGCGAGGTGTACCACCGATGAAGAAAAAATGGAACAAAACATTTAAAAACTGCTCCGGGGAGGGATATCCTCTTGCGGCGGCAGTCACACTGGCTCTTTTGACGCTGATTTTGATTATAACCCAATATGCCCATCTGTTAATTATTGCGTCGGGGGTAAAGGATGCCATGCAGGAAGCAGTCATATCTACCGTAAATGATAATTATGCCGATGTTTACCATGCAGTAAGGGAAGGATATGCGGCGGGATACCAGCCAATGGGCGATGGCGCTTTTGAGGAAAGCCTTGACTACGGCGATATCTATGGCAGGCTGGACGAACTGCTCGGATTGCAGTCGGACGGAGACTTCCATGCACGTATTTCAGACAGAGGAACCATTGAATACCAGATGAAAGACCTGGAGATACAGATCCATAATAACGGGCTTGCTTCCGGCGAGATGGAAAACTTTGAGATAACTGCAACCATCCGCTTGGAGGTACCGATCAGTTTTATCCAAAAAGTGCTTCCATCCATGCAGATTACGGTCTGTACGAAAGCAGCATATACGCCAAAATTTTAGCAAAAAAACATTCAAAAAAAATCGGCTGGAAATTGGACTTTCTAATAATGATTATATTACAATAGAAAAAAAGATGATTAGGGAGGAATTTAATATGAAAATGAAATGGAATGAAAAAACAAAAAAAAATCACTGTAATCGCTGCATTGGCGGCTGTCGGAATCATTACCCTGACGGGTATTTCCCTTTGTATTTACAAGGATAATCCGCAGAGTATGGAGATTGCTGAGGCAGAGGTAATAGAGGATATGGTAGATATTCCTGAAAATAGCCTGACTGTTCCGTTAAAGGTAGATACCATAGCACCAGAAACCGAGGAAATTGTCATTTCCACAGAGGTTTCAAAGGAAACAAAAACGGAAAACACGTATGTGCAGTCCATTCAGCCTACGCCAGTCAAGACAGAAGATAAAAAACCTGCAGAAGCGTCTGATGAGTCACAGGGTACAGCAAAGGGAAATAAAGAAAGTAAAACGGAAAATACGGAAAAACCGGCAGAACAGCCTTCTGGAAATACAGATCCATCACAACATGGAAATATACAGGGTGATAAAATCTATATTGATGGATTTGGATGGGTTGATTACAACGGCGGTGAAACGGTTGAAATACAGGCCGACGATATATATGAAAACGGAAATAAAATCGGAATTATGGATTAACAGGAAAAAGGGCATCGCTTCGGCGGTGTCTTTTTTCAGAAGGGAGGAACCACTTTGCGAGTTGCAAAACGGGCAGGCGCCATCTTGATGGCAGTACTGCTTTTTTTACTATTATTGCCGCAGAACCAGCGTGTCTATGCGGCTGGTGAAGGTAATATTGATGGCGGTGGTGGTGGATTCGGAAATGGAAGCAGTACAAATAAATGGGTCAACGGAGATGATGGTGTTCGGGTAACGATTGTCAGCGCGTCTGATGGATCAGCAGCATCCGCATCCGTGGATTTGACAAACAGATCGCCATCAAACATTGTCATCCATTTTACCAAAACCTGTAAAACATCATATAGGGCAGGGGCATCCCTGACATTAAATACCGAGCCATATGTCTGTTACCGCCCAAATCAGGCATTGCCAACAATTATCAGTTCGTCCACAGGGGGAAGCCGCATTGAGCAGATCAAAAGATACTTTACGGATGAACAGGTACTCCGTGGGATATGCAATTACTGCGGTTTTGACTTCAACACGCTCATAAGCGGAGATTATAAGCTTCTTATTGAACCGTTGGCATTTGTGACCTTTCAAGGCACACGAACAGCAATGACGGCTACGGAAGCGGCACTGTATGACCGTCTGCTTGGCGGGACCATGCGGCAGAAAATGCCATCCTTGTCGCACAAAAATCTCCCCCTTTCCATTTTTTTGGAAACTTCCGATTTAGGATTTCCGGCATGGTCAGGTTCAAGGACGGAGAGGGTGTCAAACGAGAGTATCATTAGCGCACTTGGAATCGGTATCGTGCGCTTTAATGAGGAGGTTACGCCAGAAGTAGAAACCGTTGATTATGAGTATCGCGTCAATACAGATGTAATAACAGCAATATCAGTCAAGGGCGGACAGTCCGATCCGGATCATCCGGTCAATGTGACATTCCAGATAGACGGCGCTTCGTATACGGTTGAGAATGTGTACTACCCAAAAGACCATGAACAGCTCGTGTGGGTGAAATGGCATACACCGCAGATCATCAACATAACGGTGACTGCCAGCGGAAGCGGAAATCCGGCAAAAGGCACTTTAGTAGCAAAAATCGTTGATTTGGACGGATATGATCCTCCCAACCCGACTGCAGACGACAGAAATGATTCTTATTCTGCCGCAAGTGCGGTTACTCCGTCAAATACAGAAAAAACATCCGCACACTGGAGCATATGGCGTCCGTGGTGGCATGAACATTGGGTGGAGTATCCAGGCTCCCACAGCGAATCGTGTGCAGAGGACTGTACCAGCAGTCACAGCACATGGAAAGATGAAGGCTGGTGGGAATTTGACATTGATTATTATTCGGCATCTTTCAGCTCCAGTATGAGCCTTACGCCGGATGAGAAATCTCCAACTGCATCCGCAACCACTATAAAGAGCGGATATGGCGTCAATATTGAGGTAAGTGCTTCTGCCAGCGCATCCGATGCATCAGCAGTCACGGAACCCCAGACAGCGGTGAGTTATTTTCCTGAGTTTTATTATCAGACATACTGGCGGTTACTTGACAGGACATCAAGCGGCATGAATGCCACTTTCCAGTTTAAACAGAATGAATATTCAACGTATAACCGCCAGACACATTTCACTCCGATATGGATGAAGGACGGCAGCTACACGGTGTATACCTATGTGATAGACTGCTGGACGCCCGATGGGATGCTTTGCAAAAATCTGACAGGCAGCGTAAATATATCAGGCGATTTATGGAAGGACTGGCATATCGCACCTAAGAAATAGAGGGGCAAAGGCATGGAACGGTTCGAGTCCGTTCTGCCTCTTTTCGTGTAGCCATACACGGATATAAAATATTATGAAAAAGGAGAGTAAAAATTATGGCAATGGCAATGACAGCAACAGCAGAAACAATGAGAGGAAGCGTGAAATGGTTCGATGTAAGGAAAGGATTTGGGTTTATGTCGGATGAGGATGGCGTGGACTGGTATGTTCACTTTTCCAATATTATCATGGATGGGTTCAAAAAGCTCCGTTCCGGTCAGAAAGTATCTTTTATCGCAGACGAGGACGGGAATGGAAGATCAGCAGCAAAAGAAGTCACAATCATAGAGGATAACTAAATGAAGACAAAGGTTATTATTATCAGTTTATTTGTAGGCGCAACATCTGCAATTGCATATGCAATCAGCAAAAAAAAGAGAAAATATGCATAATGATTTTGTGCATTCCCCGGCTTCGGCCGGGGGCTCTTTTTATTTTAGCCAATAAAAAGAAACAGGCACTCAAAACAAGTGCCCACTTCTATTCCTTATCCTGTTTGATAATTTTCATAAAACTGCTTCCAAAACAACTGGCAGAATAATTGCATTAATCAGCCAGTTGTTTTGGAAGCAGCTCCGCAATAAGCCTTTCTTGATTTTCCTTTAAATATATCCAATTTTGAAATGACTGCCACGCATACATCAGACACATTCCCGAACTCAATGCATAGTTTTTGTTACTTTTCCCGTATCTCTAATAAATCTGCTATACTGCAATCAAAATATTCACATAGCTTCAAAATCAAATTTGCGTCAATCCTCTGAAACTCATCTTTACAATATCTGTTAAAATTTCCCCTTTGAAAGTCTAAGTCCTTGCAAATCCTTGTTTTGCTTATTTTCTTCTCTTGGAGTAATTCCATAATTCTAATGTGTATATACTTCATATCTGTACCTCTCCTATTTATATACATTATAAACAAATAATGTGAAAATAAATAATTCTTATATAGACAGGATATAGTTATATACTGTATAATTAAATACTATATAAATAAGCACACCATAAAAAGCGGCAATTAAGTGGATGAAAGATAAATTCAAGTGTTAAAAGATTACCAAAGTGCTATAAATGCTACGCCAGGCATATACGAAATTCTTTCATGCAGACAAGGGATACGTGACCTTTTGGGTATCTTAGTAATAGAGGGTAAGGGGGGATAAACTATAAAGCATTACAATATAAAACACATTATAGATAATCCAGAATGGGAAAAAAAGATAGAAGATCTTTCGAGCAGAATTAAGCCTTTTACGGGGTGGGGTGAACAAGAAATGATTGAATTTGCCGTAAACGCAATGCCTATGTATCACGTCTGGCTAATGCTCCTAGAAGATAAAGCAATAGAATTAGAACAGGAAGAAAAAAACAAGAAATTTTGGAGTAGGTTTACAAAAAACAAATAGGAGGGGGTTATGAATGAAATATTTCAATGGATATACAATGTTTTTCTTGTATTATATGCGATAATCATAATTGTTTTCAACATTGCCCGTGTTGTATATTTTTTTAAGTGTTTTAAAATAAAGGACTGTTCAAACCAGAACTGCCATTTTAAAGAGTTTTGTGATAAGTATCATGAAGTCCTGATGGAAGATGAGAAAGATTTAATTAGAAAAATATTAGAAGAATGAGGTAAATCAAAACTGCGTGGAGGTACTCTAAAAAGTACCCCTTTTTCATGCATGTAATTATGGCTAATCATCTATATCAAGCATGAATTGCTTTACTTTTCAGGAATTCTGCATTATAATAAGAAAGAACTCATTTTTATTATTTAAACGCTGATTTTCTCAGCATTGGGTAAGAAATTCCTGGAAACAGGTTTTTATTACCATAATTTCATAGGACTGCATTATGCACTTGGGAATATTCTCAGGTGCTTTTTTTATGCAAATTTTTATAAGTGGAGGTATCTATGTAATAAGAAAATTAAAAAAAGTAAGATTAATGTCTTCACATAAAGCAAAAATGCGTTATGCATGAAGACAAAACAAAGAAGGAGGTAAGACATATTTGGAAATTCGTGCAGAAGTCAAAGCGACATACAAAGAAATATCAGAATATTTTCATTTCGATGAAGTTCTGAATATCCGTTACTATGAAAAAAAGGGGGATGAAGACCTTTATAAAACAATTATCAGAATCCCCGAATGCGACATCAAAAATACAAACCAGCCCATTACATTGGGCAGGCTGAAACAAAAGGTTGTCAAAAAATGCGTGGACTCGTTTCCTATCCACAGCAAGGTCATTTTTGCAAATGGATCATCGCGGATGATTTATGCAAGCTCACTATACTGGGAAGCAGAATATGCAAAAACTTATGCAGAGCATTTTAAAACAAAAGTAGTACATATCGAAAGGATATCAGGAGGAAACGGCATGGAGGAATTACTTTATACGCCAAAGCTTCCAAAAGGATTCGAACAGGAAGATTTTAACGTGGAGGAATGGCTTAGCATGGCAGAAGAAAATGAAAAGAAAGTCAGGGAACTTGACAGGAAAGCCAAAGAGAGCGGTTCCATCCTCTACCGTTTCCTTTATGAGCCTGTAGCTGATGGAAAGGGTATTTATCAGATCATAAAAGTCAATAAAAAGACCTGCCGAATCCGGTATTGCTCAACGGACGGGTACAATGAGTATCAGGTGCGGCAATGGGGCGAAATAGCAACCGTACCCATGCAGTATGTATTAGATGCCCTTGGCAGGCAGGATTATCTGGATAATCTTCACAAAAAGAAAGAACCAGGTCAGCCATAAGGCAACTCAAATGCTAAAAGTTCAGGAGGTATATAATGAAACGATGCATAGCAATCACAGAGGTATTGACAAGAACTGTTATTGTTGAAACAAAAGAAGCTGGTGCAGACAGTCTGGAAAATGCAATTGAATGTGTAAGGGAAGCATACAATGCACAGAAGATTGTTCTTGACGCGGATGACTTAGCGCCAGATCCTGCAACTGGAGAGTCCGCCCATTTCTATGAGGCAGACTGGGTTGATCCGGACGAAATTCAGAAAAAGGACGCCGATTTCACTCTATGAAAAAGGATGCCTTTTTGCTATAATGAATTTATTATTGAAAATGAATAGTCCGTAAACTGATTTTATGGAGATAAGAAGAAAAGGAAGCATTTATGTATCTGAAACGTAAAGTATATAATAAACTTCTTTCATGGAAAGAAGAAAATAACCTAACTTTAGAAGTGACAGGCGCAAGGCAGGTGGGCAAGACCTACATCATCAGGAAATTTGCCAGTGAAAATTTCACAAACGCTGTGTATGTCAACATGCTGGAAGCTTCCGGCCAGGAATTCCTGGACTGTATCCATGCAGCAAAAGAGTGGAAACCCGGAACAGAAAGACCGGCGCAGCCGCTCCACAAAGCGTTGCAGCTTTATGAACCTACATTCAAAGATACAGATGAAACCGTCATTATTATTGATGAAATACAGGAATCCCCAACCGTTTATAATCTGATACGTGAGTTTACAAGGAACTTCAAATGCCGCTTCATTGTGACAGGAAGCTATCTTGGAAGAACGCTGAATACAGAATTTAAACTGTCAGCCGGCGATTTGAAATCCCTGCGGATTGAAACGCTGGATTTTGAGGAATTTACCGAAGCCTTCGGACAGCATGAATCATACGAAGGCATGGAACTTTATGGAACGGCGCCGTCAGGGGAATTTACAAAACTCTCGGAACTTTTCCAGTTATACATGGAAACCGGCGGCTACCCAGCCGTAGTGACGGAATACCTTGAAACAGAATCAAAAGAGAAATGCCGTGAAAAACTGGAAGACGTTATCCATCTGTTCTGCACAGAGTCTACAAGGTATTTTGATGATATCCTTGATACGGCTGTATATGACAATATCTTCTGCAGCGTTTCACGTATCCTGATCAGGGAGAAAAAAGGACTGGAGAAGGACAATTTCAGTGAAAGCCTGCAGAAACTTGTAGTGCATGATTATGACAGCAACATCAGCAAGTCCGTGTGCAACCGCGCCATTATGTGGCTGCAGAGCGCCGGCATCCTTGACTTCGCGGGAAAAGTTACAGAATGCAAAATTATGGATTTCAAGGGAAGATGCCGCTGCTACTTTACGGATTTGGGGCTGGCGTATTATTTCTTCCGTAAGATTGGCGCCTCATTTTCCGACATACAGGGGATACTGCATGAAAACTTCGTTTTTTTGGAACTGCGCCGCAGGGCGGAGCGCTTAAAGGAAATTGCACTGGAAACACCGGCGTTTGCAACCTATAAAGGCGGAGAGATAGATTTCCTTGTAAAAAGCCTTCTTGGGAAGGAGAGCCTCTATGCGCTGGAGGTCAAAAGCGGAAAAAACGCCGCCCCGACAGGGCAGAAAGCGTTAGAGGATGGTAAAGTGGATTACCTGCTCCTCCTAAAAGGCAGTACGCAGGGAGGACAGGCAGGAAAGGTGCTTACCATTCCTGTTTTCCTGTTCCAGAAGTTTGAATTTATCCTGTAGATTACAAAAAAGGAGCAGCCATGCAGAAATATTTGGAACGCAAGGCATACGGCAGACTAAAGGCATGGAAAGAGTCAGAACGCCATTCCACGCTGGAAATATCCGGTGCGCGGCAGGTCGGCAAGACTTATCTTGCAAACAAATTTGCCGATAAGGAATACCAGCAGAAAATATATATCAATCTGCTGGATTTTTCCGGGGAACTGTTTTTGGAAAAATACCATGAACTGCGCCGGCGGATGAGCAATGGATTAATGTGTGAAAATCCGGTGCATGAACTGATCAGGCAGTATGATCCGAACTTTAAGGATTCCAAAGACACAATCGTCATCATTGACGAAATTCAGGAGTCGGCGGAGATTTATAACCGTATCCGGGAATTTACAAGGAAACTGGACAGCGACTTTATTGTCACAGGAAGCTATCCGGGACGGATACTAAATAAAGAATTCAAGTATTCGTCAGGTGACCTTGATTATCTGGAAATCAATACACTGGATTTTGAAGAATTCCTGATGGCTCTTGACAGGCACAGGCTGTATAAGGAAATGGATTTATTTGGCGGCAGTGATGCGTCCGTATACCATGAATTACAAAAACATTATGAGGCTTACTGCAAAATCGGGGGATATCCCGGTGTTGTGCTGCAGTACCTGAATAATGCGTCTTTTGAGGACTGTCAGGCAGAACTGCTGAAAATTATCCGGCTTTTTACGAATGAAAGCAAACGGTATTTTGAAGATATTCTGGACGACGCTGTATATGACAACATGTTTTCAGGCATTGCAAGGATTCTTGCCAAAGAAAAGAAAGGGTTTGACAAAGACAGCTTCAGCGAAGAACTGCAGGGCATTGTCGTAAAGGATTATTCCAGCAATATTTCCAAGGCATCCGTGAACCGGGCAATTAACTGGCTTTACAGCTCCGGAATCATCGGTTTCGCCGGAAAACTCCCGGAATGCAGTATCATGGATTTCAAGGCAAGGGCAAGATGCTATTTCCTGGATACCGGCCTGGCGAATTATTTTCTCACTAAGATCGGATGTCCGAAAGAAACAGTTACCGGTATTGTTAATGAGAACTTTGTGTATCTGGATTTAAAACGGCGCACAGTCCATCCCAATGAGATTGCACTGGAGACACCGGCATTTGCTACATGGGGAGCCGGAGAGATTGATTTCTATGTCAAGTCGGCCGGATCACAGAAAACGTATGCCATAGAAGTTAAGGCAGGAAAAAATGCGGGCAGGACAGCCGGCGCTGCCATGGAAAACAAAAAGGCAGATTATCTGCTATACGCCAAAGGCAATACCAATGGCGGGAAGACAGACAATATCATTACAATCCCCATATACGGGATTTCAAAATTTCAATTTTAATTTAATATAGTCAGTACGCAGAATGCCACTCCGGAAGGGGTGGTTTTTTTTGCGGAATTTTTTAAAAGGAGGCTGCAGATAAATGAACGAAATGAAAAGCATTATCAATTGGGAGGACGTAAAGGGAAAAATATTCCTGCGTTTGGTGAATTATGAGAAGAACAAGGCGGATTTAGAAAGGAAAATACATGTTAAGTTCCTGGATCTCGCAATCTTGGTCCATTGTGACTGCAAGGAGCGGAACTTGGACGGCTTCTATGTGAGCAAGATGCAGGCTCTTATATGGAACAAGAGCATTAAGGATATCTATCAGGCGGCACTGGAAAATACATACAGCAAGAACAATACACTTGTGACACCCATAATCAATTTATTGCCGCAAGAAACAGCATATGTAGTGCAGGATGCGATGGATATCATAAATACAGAAAAGGTAATGATGATTCTTACGAACAAATCGGTTTCTTTTGGCGCAGCAATGCTGTTAAATATATCTGAACTGAAAAAACTGGCAGACCAGTTTGACAGCAACCTGTACCTGTTGCCCAGCTCTGTACATGAAATTCTTGCCATATGCTCAGACCAAAATACAGATGTATCTTATCTTACGGATATGGTAAACGGGGTAAACAACAACGTTGTAAGACCTGAAGATTACCTTTCCGACCATGTATATTACTTTGACCGGGAAAAGTGCGAAGTGACGATGGCAGTTCCCGCATAGGTATTTGACCTAAATATAATATTATTCCGGTATATAACCGTATTGGGGAAGGCAGAGTTATTCTGTCTTCTTTACGTTTTAAGGAAAGGAGGGCGTATATGTCTGATGCAATATGGATTGTGCTGGAGGACGGGCGGATCATGACAATGCAGGGGGCTGAACCGGATTTTTATACGGAAGGCTGCGACGCATCCATTGATTATACCCTGTTCGACCAGCACTGTGAAGAAATTGACGGCGGCCAGATGGATTACTGCGCTGAAGAAAAGAAATATAGGCATATCAGGGACATGATTCCGGATATATTGGAATTTGCACTTGGACTGAACGGAGCCAGGACACCCAATTATTACTTTATTTGAGAGGAGCACTTTATAAGATGGATTATAAAGATATCATAAACTTAAATTACCTTGAACCAGAGGGAACATTCCGGTTCGGATGCGACTGCTGTGGCCGGTGCTGCAAAGAAAGAGGAGATGTCCTGCTTACTGCCTATGATGTTATGCGTCTGCAGGAGTATCTTGGCATTTCTTTTAAGGAACTGCTCATTACTTACTGCGAGCTGTATGTCGGCAAAGATTCCGGACTTCCTATTGTAAGGTTAAGGACGGATGCAAGATGTCCTTTCCTGTTCCATAATAAATGCTATGTCCAGGATGCAAAGCCTGCCGTGTGCGCCCTTTTTCCATTAGGAAGGGTATATGACGGGGAAAAAGTCCGGTATTTCCTTCAGGAAGGCTGCTGTTCGACAGATGCAGAGGAACATAATCTACATGAATGGCTGGAGCGGCTTGGACCTGACAGTGAGAGCTGCTGTATTCTTTGGGGAAAACTGTTAAAAGAAGGGATAGCTGCCATAAAACAGGTAAGGGAACAGGACAGTGAACTGGAAGAAACGATCCTGAATTTCATGGTCGCCCTTATGTATGATGATTATGACAGCAAAAAGAATTTCGTCTGCCAGATACAGGAGCGCATAGATATAATAAAACAACTGCCGGGGAAACTACACGAAATCTCCGTTATGAAAAAGTGGAACCTGCTTGAGAAAGGATGTGAGCAGATGCAGGGTGGAGGACCATATCAGGTATCAGACTGTCCTAAATGCGGAAGCATTATGTGGAACGGGCAATGCGAAAATATAGACTGCGAATACCACTGGTATCCGATGCAGGACGAGGAGGAAGAGGAATGCGGATAATAGCCGTTTTAGAAGTAGATGAAGACAAGCTGTCCCAGACAGGGCATAGGTGAAACAGCATTCTATGCAGACAACTACGCACTATGGAAATAACGGAGCAGGAAACCACGCCTGTTTCATTATGACCAGCCCCAATCTGAGGTATTGAGATTTGTTTAACATATGATTTAAAAAGAGAAAGGGAAAGAAAAGAAGCTACGCTAAAAAAGGAAGGAAGGGCAATACAAAAGGATGCTCCATTCCCATAGTGCGTAGTTGATTACACTTTCCCTGTTTTCTCCCAAGAATGGCAAAGGAGGGTTTTATGGACGAGACAGAGACTGGTGCGTTTTCTCCCTATTTAAGTCCCAAATTTATCACTATCTTAAAGAAGTATTATTCTGAGAAGATACGGGAAGAACGGACAAAACAGCAGTATGCCTATGTTTTTAATGCTTTATGTGACTATGCAAAATGCGATTTCCTCGACATTACGCAGGAAACACTAAAGGCATATTTCAACGGCAAAGGCAGTGTAATGAAATCTACGGACTATAATCTAAGCGTGCTGCGTGCCGTAGCACGCTATATGGATGAAAATGCGGATATATTAGAAATCCAGGCGGGATATTTAAACCTCTTTTCCGCAATTGATGTCATATTTCCGGACATGCAGTTTCGTATGGAGGATCTGCCTGAATTGGGCAGTATTGACAAAGTATTGGCATATTTTAGGTCAGAGGGCGATATGACAGGTTTTTTATCCTGTTCTATGGTGCTGCGGTCAACACTTACCACAAATGAGTTGGTTTCTTTAAAACGGGATATGCTCCTGCAGGACGCAAACGGTAATTTCGGAATCCGCCTGAAAATGACGGAACATGCTTACCGCTTTGTAAAACTACCGGAAGATATTGTGGAACTGATTGACCGGTATTCCATGCAGCGTACCGACAGCCAGCCGTATTTTTTCCTGAACAAAAAGGGAAAGGCAATCAGCGCAAGGGCACTGCAGAACCGGCTACATGAAGCATGCACGACCTGCGGCGTAAAGCCGTTTACCTATAACGACCTGCGCATCTTAAGCCAGGCGCTGATGATAAAAGACGGCGCACCACTTGATAAGATAGCAGAACATATCAATGTGAAAAACATGAGCTGGTTTTTCCGCTATGACAGGGTAGTGGAAAGCCTGAAGGAATCACCGGTTGATTACACACACCTGAAAATCGTCTGGTAAGAACATAGAGGAGCAGTATTAACAAAATACATTTATTTGTTATTTTTTTATAAAAGGAGAGTAAAAATGGGAATGTATCATAAAAACCGACTGGCGGGTATCAGGTCTAAACGTTTTGCCAAGAGATGTACATCAAGGGGCCGGCGGCGCGCCGTAAAAAAAAGCTGTGATATTTGTAAAGTTGATAAATATACATTAACAAGAAAAAGTCACAATATTTACGGCATAGATAGCTGGTATTTTAGTTAGGGTTCATTACTAAACGAAGATAAAACGGAGGAAATTATTCATGCACAATTATCTGGTACAGAAATTAATTAATAACGAAGTATATGCAAAAGTATATACAGAAACGCAACTTATTAATTTTCTTGATATGTCTGATTGCTATGATGAAGAATACAGAATTTATGACATATCAGTTTTTGGAGAAATCAGAGAGGTGCTATATAAGGGATGGCAGCCTAACCGTTTAATCGAAATTGTGGATAGTAACGGTAATATTGTAGCAAGCGGGTATGGCACAGACCATTAAACAAGATTTTGGAGAATGGGAAAGGAAGATTTCTATAGTCTGCGGTCATTGATATTATTACACAAGTCAAGTATAATAAAAATAATTCAACCGTTTTTCACCACTGTATTAAAAACCTTGTTTATTGCAGTAAATACAAGGAAAGGGCAATAAGATGACAGATATTAATCTAACACAGGCAGTTAAGGCTACAAATGGCTCCAACTCCTTATGACACAAATATAAAATTCCTGCTTGCAGATAAGCAAATACTGGCACGGATATTAAAATACGCAGTTCAGGAATTTAAGGATATGACGATTGAGGATATTATGTCCAGTATTGGCAAGGATATTGAAATCGGGACAAGACCGTTGGATGCCGGTCTTTCAAACATGGGACGTGTAAACGTATCCTGTACGGAAGACAATATTCCAGGAGAGGGAAAAATTTTCTTTGATATCCGTTTTACTGCATATCATAAAGAAACAGAAATGAAATTTCTAATTAATTTAGAGGCACAGCGATTATCAGATCCCAGTAAATGTTTGGATAACAGTGAGGACGGTGACTCCATTGAGGAAATCAACCTTGACAGAAATACCGTTTATGGAAATAAGAGAAATCTGTATGACATAGACTTGATGAGGGGCATCATTATCAATGTAAGAACCGGGGAAAACATAAAGGATTCCCAAAACGTACTAATCTCCTTGCTGGAAAAGCTACTTTCCAAGATGAGCATAGAGGAAAAGAAACGTATACTTACAGAAAAATATGGGATGATAATGACAACCGAACTGGAAGGGAGGATGCAGACTATGTGCAATTGGTCAGAAGCCATTAAGGAAATGAGTTTTGAAGAAGGTGTAAAAAAAGAACGGCTCAATGCTATTGAGAGGATGATTCAGGCTAATTTTACAAAAGAACAGATTATATCCTGTGGCTATACCGAAAATGAATTTGCGGAAGCAGAAAATCTTTTATGCATAAATGCATAGGAAACAGTAAACTATAGGGCATAAAAACTACAGCTTGCGGAACTTCGGGCAGCATGAAACATCATATTTTTCTTAAAATTTTAATACCACAGCTATTAAACAGGAAAATAATTGATACTCAGATTATTTTCCTGTTTTTTGGTAATTCGGAAGCATATCTGAAAATGATGCAAAAAAATTGGTATAATTTCCAAAAGAGCTAGGGTATTATTTACCGGCTCTTTTGGAAAATACAAAAACTATATGCTATACTAATTATAAGATATAGAC
>JAIEEY010000205.1 GCA_029067205.1 Lachnospiraceae bacterium | reverse complement strand
TTTATTTTTATTTGATTTTGGGCTTTAAAAATCTTTTTTTGCACAATAATATACTAAAAACTGTCAAAATGACAGTTTTGAAACTCCGAGAGGGTTGACAGTTGTCAATGAAAGTGGCTTGTATTCCCTTGTGATTGGCAGCAAGTTACCCTCTGCAAAGAAATTCAAACGTTGGGTAACAAGTGAAGTACTCCCCTCAATCCGTAAGCATGGAATGTATGCAGAAGATGAACTTCTCGATAATCCTGATTTGCTTATCAGCGTGGCGCAGAAGTTAAAGGAAGAAAGAGAACGCAACAAGGCTTTGCAAAATGAAGTTGGAGAATTAGAAGTAACTGTTCAAGGCTTGGATGAAGTTATAGGGGAACTGATACCCAAAGCGAACTATGTAGATGTCATTTTACAAAGCAAATCTACAGTACTCACAACACAGATTGCGCAGGACTATGGAATGTCAGCAAAAGCATTTAACAAGAAGTTGTCGGAGCTCCGCATTCAGCGCAAAGTCGGCGGTCAGTGGATATTATATGCTGATTATCAAGGCAAGGGATATGTTCACAGCAAGACAGTTAATATTATACGTGCCAATAAACAACCAGATGCCGTTATGCAGACAGAATGGACACAGAAAGGTAGATTGTTTCTGTATGAGGAATTAAAGAAGTATAATATTTATCCAATGATAGAAAAAGGAAGATAAACTTACCATTTTTTTTACCTAAAAACAAAACCTTCTTCTTTTTCGTGGTTTAAATGTGTAATTTGGTATCAAGTCAAAGTGGCAAACAAAAAGACTTTCAAAAAAGACATTATGGCAGCAGTCATAGTGTCTTTTTTCAATCCAACAGTAACAAAATGCTAAGAAAATGGAGAGAAGGTGTTGCAGAATGGCAAAAATGACAGAAAAGCAGCAGCGTTTTGTTGACGAATACCTGATTGACTTGAATGCAACACAAGCGGCTATCAGGGCAGGTTATTCAGTAAAAAACGCTGATAAGATAGGTTCTGAACTACTAGGGAAAACTAGAGTTTCAGAAGCAATATCGGAACGTATGGCACAGCGGAGTAGGAGAACTGGAATAAACCAAGACAGGGTAGTCCTGGAACTTGCGAAAATTGCATTTGTCAATGCAGTCGATGTGATTGATCCAGAGAAAGCAACGATAAAAGACGGAGCCACATCAGATGATACTGCAGCAATACAGTCCGTAAAAGTAAAGGTAATTCCCACAAGTGAGGGAGAAGGGGTTGAACGTGAGATCAGGCTAAACGACAAGCTGAAAGCTCTTGAACTTCTAGGAAAACATCTGGGAATGTGGAATGACAAAATGGATGTGAATGTAAATATTCCAGTTGTCATATCTGGGGAAAGTGATCTCGAGGATTAGCAGCCAATACGTTTTTGATTATCAGAAACGTTTCTACATGCCTGAACAATATGATTACAATTCATCTGGCAAACGTAAGATATCGCTGCCCGAAATAGTAGGGAAAGGGTATGGAACTTTCTGGAGATGGAGGGGCAGGTACAGAGTATGCAAGGGCAGCAGGGCAAGTAAAAAATCAAAGACAACCGCCCTGTGGTACATTACCAACCTCATGAGATATCCAGATGCCAACCTGCTGGTTGTCAGGAAAGTATTTCGGACGCTAAAAGATAGTTGTTTTACGGAATTAAAGTGGGCAATCCACCGTTTAGGGGTTGATGCTTACTGGGAAGTAAAAGAGAGCCCATTGGAAATGACATACAAGCCAACGGGCCAGAAGATATATTTCCGGGGATTAGACGATCCGTTAAAAGTAACCTCGATCACTGTTGAACACGGGTATTTGTGTTTTATGTGGGTAGAGGAGGCATATGAAATTGGCAACGAGAACGATTTCAATATGCTTGATGAATCTATCCGTGGAGCCATACCTTCGGAAACGGGATTGTTTAAACAAATCACGCTGACCTTCAATCCATGGAATGAACATCACTGGATCAAAAAGCGGTTTTTTGACAACCCAGATGATGAAACCCTTGCCATGACCACGAATTACCTTTGTAATGAATGGCTGGATGAAGCGGACAGGAAAGTATTTGAAACCATGCGCCTGAATACCCCCCGGCGCTACCGCGTGGCTGGTTTGGGTGACTGGGGGATTGTGGAAGGCCTTATCTTTGAAAACTGGGAAGAAAAGGCTTTTGATGTTGATGAAATACGAAGGCTGCCAAGTGTGAAGTCTGCCTTTGGTTTGGATTTCGGTTATACAAATGATCCATCAGCGTTGTTTTGTAGCCTGGTAGATATATCAGCCAAGACAATATGGGTATTCGACGAAATGTACAAGCATGGAATGAGCAACGAAAAGATTGCGGACGAAATCACAAAAATGGGGTATCGGAAAGAAAAAATCCGTGCGGAATCGGCGGAACCAAAAAGCATTGACCGTCTTTATGATCTGGGAATTTCCCACATTCAGCAGGCAAGGAAGGGGAAGGACAGTGTAAACAACGGTATTGATTATTTGCAGGATTATCACATCATCGTTCACCCCCGGTGTGTAAACTTTATTACCGAGATATCTAATTATACATGGGATACAGACACAAAAACTGGAAAGCGCCTGAATAAACCCATTGATGATTTTAATCACCTGATGGATGCCATGCGGTACGCAATGGAAGATTTCAGCAAAGGTTCGGTCTTTAGTTTTGAATAAGCGCTATACGCATAATTTGGAGGAATTGATAAATGTTGGATTTTGTTAATTCCCTGACTGATAAGTTTAAGGCTCTGATCGCGCAGGGGGCAAGGAGCCAGATGTCAGACCGGGAATTTTTAGAAAAGGAAATTGCAAGGTGGAAACACAGCCCGCAGCGCATTATACAGATAAAGGGACATCTGTATTATGACAATGAACATGATATTCTTTCCCGGAGAAGGACAATGATTGGGGATGGCGGTGAGCTGCAGGAAGTTAAAAACCTTCCAAACAACCGTATTATTGACAATCAATATGCAAAAATGGTAAACCAGAAAGCAAACTATCTGTTGGGACAGCCTTTCGTGATAACAGGAAAAAATACACGGTACATAGAACTCCTGAAAGAAATCTTTAATAAGCGTTTTATGAAGATTCTGAAAAATGGTGGAAAGGCGGCATTAAATGGTGGCATTGCATGGCTGTATCCATACTATACAGACGATGGAAAATTTTCATTCAGGCTGTTTCCAGGATATGAAGTATTGGCTTTCTGGAAGGACAGCGAACATACAATACTGGATTTTGCAGTAAGACTTTATCTTGTCGAAGGATATGAAGGTACGACGCTAAAGCTGATTGAAAAGGTAGAAGTGTATGACCTGAAAGGCGTTCACAAGTTTGTGCTGGACGGTGAAATGTTGGTGCCTGATGTAAGTACCAATAATGAACTCTCTGATATTCCATATGTCTCTGTAAAGAATGATGATGGAACAGTAATTGGAATAAACTGGCAGAAAATACCACTGATTCCGTTAAAGTACAACGATCAGGAAATACCATTGATCAAAAAGGTCAAGACATTACAGGATGGGATCAATGTCATGCTGTCAGATTTTGAGAATAATATGCAGGAGGATTCAAGGAACACTATCTTGATATTGACAAATTATGACGGACAGGATCTAGGGGAGTTCCGCCGGAATCTTGCGACATTTGGTGCGGTTAAAGTCAGATGTGACGGGGAGACAAAAGGCGGGGTAGAAACCTTGGAGATCACTGTAAATGCTGACAATTACAAGGTTATCCTGGAGATCTTTAAGAAAGCCCTTATTGAGAATGCCATGGGGTATGACGCTAAGGATGACAGGCTTTCAGGCAGTCCGAACCAGATGAATATCCGGTCAATGTATTCTGACATTGATTTAGACGCAAATGACATGGAGGCGGAATTACAGGACGCATTTGAAGAGATTCTCTGGTTTGTCAATGTCCATCTTTTTAATACGGGACAGGGTGACTTTGATGAAGAAAAGGTAGATATAATCTTTAACAGGGATATGCTGATGGACGAAGAGGCGATAATAGACGGCATCAAAAATTCAGAGGGGATATTGTCAAACCAGACGCTTGTTGCACAGCACCCGTGGGTTGAAGATGTAGAGGATGAACTGCAGAAGATTGATGAAGAGAAGCAGAGGGCGGTGGAAGAAATGGAACGGCAGCAGTACGATCCATGGCGGAATAAGGATAACACTGCTGCTGATGAAGAGTAGAAGGAGGCGCCCGCATGTCAGATAAAAGCTATTGGAAAGAGCGGTTTAAGCAGCTTGAAGCAGCACAGAACAAAAAAGGAATTGATGCATACCGTGAAATCGAAGAGCAGTACAGGCGTGCACAGAAAGAACTTGAAGGAAAAATCAATACATGGTACCAACGTTTTGCTGCCAATAATGGCATATCAATGGCGGAAGCCCGCAGGATGCTCAGGGACAAGGAACTGGCAGAACTAAAGTGGGATGTGAAGGAATATATCAAACGAGGGCAGGAAAATGCCTTTACTGGAGAGTGGATGAAGGAATTGGAAAATGCCTCTGCCAGATTTCATATATCACGGCTCGAAGCGTTAAAACTGCAGACACAGCAGAGTCTTGAATTAATGTTCGGGAACCAGCTGGATAGTATCGACGCCACAATGAAGAGGATTTATCTGGACGGCTATTACCACACAGCCTATGAGCTGCAGAAGGGTTTTCGTATAGGCTGGGATATTGCAGGCCTGGATCAACGGCAGATAGAAAAAGTTATCTGCAAGCCGTGGGCAGTGGACGGAAAGAATTTTTCTGAAAGGATATGGGGAAATAAAGAGAAACTGATCTCGGAAGTCCACAGGGAACTTACACAGAATATCATGCTGGGACAGGACCCGCAGAAAGCTATTGATAATATAGCCAGGAAAATGAATGCATCAAAAAACAATGCAGGCCGCCTCATCATGACTGAGGAGGCTTATTTTAGTTCCGCGGCACAGAAAGATTGTTTTAAGGATCTGGATGTGGAACAGTATGAGATCGTGGCGACACTGGATTCCTATACTTCTGATATATGCCAGAATCTTGACGGGCAGGTTTTTCCCATGAAGGATTTTGAGCCGGGCATAACAGCCCCGCCATTTCATGTGTACTGCCGGTCCACGACAGTTCCATATTTTGCTGATAATTTCGGCCAGACAGGGGAGCGGGCGGCGAGAAACGCGGAGACAGGCAAGACTTACTATGTTTCTGACAATATGACTTACAAAGATTGGAAAGCGAGTTTTGTCGATGGCGGTGACAAAGATGGGTTGCAGAATGTTGGGCCAGATGATACAATAAAGACAAGCAAGGAAGCGAAACAGGCTGCAGAAAAATTGAAGACTGAGAACTTCCCAGCGTCTTTTACTGCAAAAAAGGAAATAAAGAACACACAGGCATTTGTTGACTATGTAAATGGTTTGGATGGGGCAGATGCAAACGTGGTCGCCTTGTTTAATCACATGGGGAAATTAGAAAACATTGAAAGTAATGGAATCCCATTCGAGATATCTCACGCAAACAACCATGCAGTATCGTATTCTTCATATCGTACAAGTGGAAATATGGCAGAAGCAAAATTGACAATACCAAAATTACAAGGTGACAACCTTGCAGGTCAGGTGAACACAACGCTGCATGAGGAGATGCACCTGATAGATTTGTATGGCAGGCAGGATGTGGAAAAGGCGGGAAACTGGTTCAGTACTAGCAGGCAGCCATTGGTGGATGTATTCAAAAACACTTCCAGTTCCATGAGTGATGATGTTGCTAAACTGTTTGATCAGCATAACCAAGAGTACAAAAGGGTTTACGATGAAATCCGTGATAAGTATAACAGGCTGATCACAGATTTGAACGATTCCGTGATGAACAGGACCTTTCAAGGCTCATATGATGATTATAAAAAGCAGTATGATAAATTGAGAACAGAAATGAAAAGTGTCCTTAATTACGAATGCAGGAATATTATGGGCGGTGGGATTGGGAATCTTCAGGATATTTATGATGCACTTTCGGGTGGAGATCTGCTGGATGCCCAGAAAGTAATATATGGTCATGGCTCATCATATTACTTACATACAGAACAGCGAGTGCATGAAACCATTGCCAATTATGCAGCTTTGAGTGTAACAAGACCTGACCTGGTAGAGCTGCTGCGAGCCGACAAACCCGAATTGGTGGCGGAACTGGATACAACCATTGCTGAACTATTGAAGAAAGCGAGCGATTGAAGTGATGACACAGGAAGAATTAATTATATTTATGGCAGATCATTGGGGAATGAGTGAAAAAGAAAAAGAGATAGCAGTTAAAAAAGCTAAAGTTGATGAATTACTTATGAAGGTGACATTTTCGCCGTTTGAGCAGTTTTTTGATTCGGATAGCGACAAACTATTGGATGAAAAAATCGAAGTTCTGACTGCATTATGGGAGGGAAAGAGCATTACGGATATTCCTAATTTCTATGATATTTTGGAACTTTACCCTGGAAAGCAGGAGCAGAATGGTCTTGTAATAGAGACTTATTGGGAATAAAAACTATTAGAGTTATAAGTGATAGGCACTTTTGAATGTAAAAATTCAGGGGTGCTTTTTTCATGCCCGTTTTTTCAGGAAGGGGGTGGTGGAAATGGTTCAAACGGGAATGAACGAATATGAAGGCGAAATTGTATGTCCGAATTGCCGTGAAACCGTAAGGGTGAAAGGATAGGTAGTCCGGTTTATCTTCCAGCTATGGGTAAAATAGCAAAATCAATGAAAGGATGGAAAGAGAAATGAAGAAAGTGGAATTTGTTGCCCTTGGTATCAGTGAGGAATTAGCTGTCAAAGCAGAAAAGGCTTCACTGGAGGAACTGAAAGGGTATGTGGAGAAGTCAAAGCATGATGAAACTGTTGAGGAAAACAAGACGCTGAAAGCGCAGGTGACAGAGCGTGACAAGCAGCTTGAAACCTTGAAAGCGTCGGCTGGTGACAATGAGGAACTGAAAAAGCAGATTGAAACCATGAAGCAGCAGAACGCAGATCAGGAAAAGGCGCACAAGGCAGAACTGGAACAATTGAAGCTGGATAACGCTATTGATGCAGCCCTGACCGCAGCCGGAGCAAAGAACGGGAAAGCGGTGAAAGCCCTAATTGATGTTTCAAAGGTGAAGCTGGGAGAAGATGGGAAGCTGACCGGATGGGACGATCAGATCAAGGCGGTTCAGAAATCAGATTCCTACCTGTTTACTGAGAAGCAGAAGGCGAATTTCAGAGGGTTTCAGCCGGGAGCATCTGGCGATGTTAAACCAGATGCAAAGGTTGATATGTCCAAAATGTCTTATGAGGAGTTAGCGGCTTACATTGAGAATAACCCTGATGCCGAGTAATGGAGTTTTATTCAGAAAGGAAGGATTAACAGATGGCAAAATTTGATTCAAAGAGTTTTAATGAGAGGGCATTCGGAAAATATATGGGCGCAGTTCCGAATGTAAAGCTGAATAAGTTGAGGGAGTCCCGTGCAATTATCGGCGATGCAAGACTGAGAGAGACATTCAAGAACAACACCCAGACAGGGACAGTATACGCAACGATACCGTATTTCGGATTGATTGGCGGTAAGTCACAGAATTATGATGGTGTCAGCAATTTGGAAACGGAGACTACAACCACCTTTGAACAGGGAGTATTCACCTATGGCAGAATGAATGGCTGGACAGAAGCAGATTTCAGCTATGACGTAACGGGCGGTGTAGATTTTATGGCAAATGTCAGGAATCAAATCAATACCTACTGGAATGCAGATGATCAGAATGTATTCCTTGCAATTTTGAAAGGGATTTTCAGCATGGCATCTACAGGCGAAGGTGCAATCAAGATAGCAAATGCAGAATTTGTTGAAATGCATACATTTGATATCAGCGCACCTGATGGTGGGAATACTACCGAAGCGATGTGTATGAGTGCAACAACGCTAAACAGCGCTATCCAGAGAGCCTGCGGAGACAATAAACACAAGTTTGCCCTGGTATTCTGTCACAGTACAGTTTCAACGAATCTTGAAAACTTAAAATTGATTGCTTATTTAAAGTACACGGATGCAGATGGAATTGAGCGGGAACTTGGAATGGCAACATGGAACGGGAGACTTGTTGTGATTGACGACTCTATGCCAACAGAAATTATTCCGGCTGTAGAAAGCACAGAGGGTGTGGAAGGCCACGAGGCGTATACAGTATACACAACCTACATATTGGGTGAAGGGGCTATTGGATTTGAAGATGTTGGCGCAAAGGTTCCATTCGAGATGATCCGTGATGCAAAAACAAGAGGCGGGGAAGATACTCTTGTATCCAGAAAACGTCACGCAGTAAGTGTTGCAGGGATCTCTTATTTAAAGGCTTCACAGGCAACAAACAGTCCAACAAACGAAGAACTGGAAAAGGGAGAAAACTGGTCGTTGGTAAATGATGGCAAAAAGGCAATTGAACATAAGGCAGTGCCGATTGCCCGGATTCTATCAAGGGGATAATCTGAAAGGGCAGATGTAATGTTTGGAACAGAAGCAGTAAAAGAGAGACTGAAATCTTTTGGTTACGAGGTCAAGGCAGATGATGAATTTGCTTTGACTTTTTGTGTTGAAAAAGTCTGCAGCACCATCAGGAATGAAATCAACCAGAAGAATGTGCCAGAAGGATTGGAACATATTGCAGTTGATATGGCAGCAGGTGAATTTTTGATGGCAAAGAAAACTTTTTCGCCAGATGATATTGCAGGGCTGGATCTGGATATTGCAGTAAAACAGATACAGGTGGGTGATACGAATACCGTGTTTGCAACCGGAGATGCAAGCATGACGCCTGAACAGAGACTTAACAATCTGATCAGTTATCTGTTGACGCACGGGCGGGACGAATTTTCCTGCTACAGGAAACTGAGGTGGTAAGATGATAAGAGATGCAATCAAACAGGCACAGGAAATGGCAAGGACAGTGCTTGAACAGACATATGGGGGATTGTGTACCATCATTGAATATCATGATGTGATAAATGAGAAGACCAAACTGTCAAATGAGGAAGAAGTTGTTGTAGTAAAGGACAGACCTTGTAAGTTGTCTTATGAAAAACTGGATGCTGCTGCCCAGACTGAGACGGCAGCATCGGTATCACAGGGCATCAAGTTGTTTATTGCGCCGGAAATCAGCGTCAACAGCGGTTCAAAAGTAATTGTCACGCAAGACGGAGTAACAAATGAGTATTCTGCAAGCGGGGAGCCAGCCACGTATTGCACACATCAGGAAATAATGCTGAAACTGTTAAGGAGATGGGCTTGATGGGAAAAATGGGAAAGTTTTCTGCTACAGACATGAAGAAGCTTCAAAAACAGCTGAACAAAATTAAGGAAGCGGATGCAGATGCCTTTGTGGAAGAATGTGCCAGGGAACTGGCCGCACGGCTGCTGGCAAAAGTGATAAAGCGCACGCCCGTGGGGGACTATTCAAAAGAAATTGAAGTTACCGCGGAGAAAGATTCGAAAAACCATAAAAAAGGAGACACATATAAAAAGAGGGTAAATCCAGATGGGAAAGTTGGCGGTACTTTAAGAAGAGGGTGGACTGCACAAAGATCCGGATCAGGGGCGGAAGGACTGCATACGAGTGGGGCAAGACAGTATGTAGACACTTTGCGGATTCATCATTATGGGGGATTTCTCATTATTGAGATAGAGAATCCGGTCGAGTATGCGTCTTATGTAGAATATGGACATAGGACGGCAAGCCATAAAGGCTGGGTTCCGGGAAGGTTTATGCTTAAAATGTCCGAGCAGGAAATCCAGGAGATTGCCCCAAAGGTACTTGAAAACAAAATCAAAAAGTATTTAACGGAGTGCATGAAATGATAAATACAATAATCAAATCAATCAGCATAGCTCTGAATGCTGAATTTGGTGACAAGTATAAAAATCACAGAGAGGAAAAGAAACAGGACTTGAATGAGCCCTGTTTCTTTATCCAATGCCTGAATCCGACAAAGAAATTATTTCTGGGACAAAGATATTTCAGACGCAATCAGTTCTGTATTCAGTATTTTCCCGAAACAGGAAATAAGAATGAGGAATGTTCCGCAGTGGGCGAACGGCTTTTTGAATGTCTGGAATACCTGACAGTGGACGGCGATCTGGTCAGGGGGACGAAAATGCATTATGAGGTAGTAGACGGCATTCTGCATTTCTTCGTGAATTACGACATGTTTGTTTACAGGGTTGTAGAATCTATGGAAGTTATGGAGGAAGTTTCTGCGGAGACTTCGGTGAAAGGACAGGTGGTAACATGACAGGAAAGAAAAAAGATCTGGAAACAGTCACAGAAGGCGCGGCGGCAGAGAACAGGTTCTCAAAAAGTCAGCTGCTTGTGTCAGAACATTTTAGGGACAGAAGGGATCTTGTGGATGCTCTTCTTGACGATGGCGGATCATACACGGTTAAATCCGTGGAAGAAAAGATTGAAAAATATATGAAAGGTAAGGTGAAGTAATAATGGCTTTAGGCGGAGGTACATTTTTGCTGCAGAATAAGGAACTGCCAGGGACATATATCAATTTTGTCTCGGCGTCTTCTGCAAACGCATCTCTTTCTGACAGAGGGATCGCAACCATGCCACTCGAAATGGACTGGGGAGTGTCTGGGGAGATCTTTCAGGTGACAAATGAGGATTTTCAGAAGAACAGTATGGGGATTTTCGGATATGAGTATACAAACGATAAGCTGAGAGGACTCCGGGATCTGTTCCTGAATACACGGACGCTTTATGGTTACAGGCTGAACGGAAACGGGAAAAAGGCTGCCAATGCCATTGCAGAGGCATTATATACAGGGATTCGGGGAAACGACCTGAAAATTGTGGTTCAGGTAAACGCAGACAACGAATCTATGTTTGATGTAAAAACACTGTTAGGGACGGCAGTGGTTGATGAACAGACTGTTTCCAGAACTGATGAACTGATTGATAACAGATTTGTAAAGTGGAAGCCGGATGCAATGCTGGAAGCGGCAGCAGGGATTCCGTTGACTGGCGGCGAGAATGGGGAAGTGGACGGTTCGGAACATCAGTCATATCTTGACAAGGCAGAGTCATACACATTCAACGTAATGGGAGCTGTTGTGACAAACGACACGACGAAAGCATTGTACACTGCATATAATAAACGCCTGCGAGATGAGATGGGTGTAAAGTTCCAGACAGTCCTTTATGACTATTCGAAGGCCGACTATCCCGGGGTGATCAGTGTAAATAATAAAGTCCTGGATGATGGGTGGAGTGAAGCTGCCCTTGTGTATTGGGTGACAGGTGCCGCAGCCGGGTGCGCAGTTAACAAGAGCAACCAGAATAAGAAGTATGATGGGGAGTTCGCTGTGGATACCCAGTATACACAGAGCCAGCTGAAAGAGGCCATTAAAGCGGGAAAGTTCACTTTCCATCTTGTGGGGAGTGATGTTCGTGTGCTGGAAGATATTAACACTATGGTAACGATATCTGACACACAGGGAGATATTTTCAAAGACAATCAGACTATCAGGGTAATAGATCAGATTGGTAATGATATTGCAGTGCTGTTCAACACAAAGTACCTTGGTGTTGTTCCAAATGATGCTGCTGGCCGGATTTCCCTGTGGTCTGATATTGTCAAGCATCATGAGCAGCTTCAGGAGATCAGGGCAATTGAAAATTTTTCCGATGCAGATGTGACAGTGGAGCAGGGCGACACAAAGAAATCTGTTGTTGTGTCCGACCTTGTAACTGTTGTGAACGCGATGAGCAAGCTATATATGGTCTGCACAGTGGGCTGAGGGGGGAGTGAAACAGGATGAATGGTAATGTAGTAATGAAAGCCAAGGATACGGTGTTTGCAAGTCTTGCGGAGTGTTTTGTAACAATCGGGACACGCCGCTATAATTTTATGCAGGCAATTAACCTGGAAGCAAAATTTGAAAAAAACAAGACACAAGTGCCTATTCTTGGCAAGACGGGAAAGGGAAACAAGGCAACTGGATGGAGTGGAACAGGTAGTGCTACTTTCCATTACAACACGTCAATCTTTCGACAGATGATGCTTCAATACAAGGATACTGGGGAAGACGTTTATTTTGAGATCCAGATTTCAAATGAAGATAAGACATCAGCGGCCGGACGGCAGACCATGATCCTGATGGACTGCAACATTGACGGCGGTATCCTGGCAAAATTTGATGCAGACGGTGAATATCTGGATGAAGATATGGATTTCACGTTTGAGGATTTCAAGATGCCGGAAGCATTTAAGGATCTGGAAGGCTTTCTAACTAATTAGGTAGATTAAAAACACCTTATGAGGCTTTCATATGGGCTGTATAAGGTGTTTTTATTATAAATGATAAAAAAAATATAAGGAGAATAAGAAAATGTCTAAATTCAGCAGATTTATGAAGTCAAATAAAACGGAGAAAAAGAATGAAATGTATGCTCCGACAAAATCCCTTTGTGATGAGAATGGGGAACCGCTGAAATGGGAGTTTCGCCACATGACAGCAAGGGAAGCCGAAGAACTACGGGATGAATGTACTATTGATGTACAAGTGACTGGAAAGCCGAATATGTTCCGTCCAAAGCTGCAGTCCAGCAAATATGTCAGAAAAATGATCGCGAAGTCTGTAGTGATGCCTGATCTGTATGATGCAGAACTGCAGGATTCCTACGGTGTGAGCACCCCTGAGGAACTGCTGATTGCAATGGTTGACGATCCGGGTGAGTATAGTGAGCTGACTGCTTTTGTACAGAAGTTTCAGGGATTCGATACATCGTTTGATGACAAGGTGGACGAGGCAAAAAACTGATAGAGGAAGGGGATGGGGAAGCGAACTTTGCTTACTATGCCCTTCTGAAACTACATATTTTACCTTCTGTTTTCATGGCAATGGAAGAGATGGAAAAAGCCTTTGTCATAGCTTCTATAAAATTAAAACTGGAAGATGACAAAAAGAAAGAAAAAGAAATGAAGCGCAGGACGAATAAGGGGAAGAAAGGCAGGCGGTGACATGGGAAGCATAAGGTCATCATTAGAATTACAGGATAATTTCACCAATGTTTTGATGAATGTCATAAATGCAGTCAATATGTCTGTTTCCACAATGGAGGAGATGCAGACTGTAATGAATGGGCCTGTTGATACAGCAGCCATACAGGGGATACATGACCAGCTGAATCAAGCCACGATTGCGGCACAGGAATTGGAAGAGGCGCTGCAGAATATGGGTGCTGCTGATGCTGGATCCCAGTCTGTGCCGATGGCGGAGCCTGCCCCGGTAGAAGTACCCATTGTGTGGCAGTCAGACAATCTGGAGGTGTTTACCAATAGCGGAATTGAGCGCTTTGAAATGGAAGTCCAGAGTACCAATAATCTGCTGCAGCAGTTGAGCACCACTCAGAACGCAATTGCAAGACAGGCATACAACACCAACATTTTTCCGCCTGAGGCGTTCCAGAACTTAAACAGTATGGCAGTAAGAATTGACAATATAAGGGACCGCATTCAGATAATAGAAAACAACCCCATGAACATGGGGACGGATGCGGCAAACGCTGAACTGGAACAGTTGCGCGCACAGTTGAGCCAGGCTGTACAGGAACAGGAATTAATGAACCAGGCCGTTCAAAGCATGGATGTTCAGGCAGCCAATGAGGCTTACCTCAGACTGTCACAAATCATAGCAGGGACAGAAAGGCATATCCGGGACAACACTGATGAGCAGGGAAGGTTTGATAATGCAATCCGGCAGAGTATGGACAGCGCTGAGGGATTGAAAAACATGATTGCAGGTGCAGTTGGTGCCTTTGTCGGTATGGCAGGACTCAGTAAGGCAAAAAGCTGGATTGAAGACTGTACGGCGGCATTTAATACGCAGTTGAATGCGGAGACACAGCTGATCAGTGTTCTGGCAAACATGCTGGATACAGATTATGTGGCGCAGTTTGAAGTAGATGTTGGCGCAGATACAACGACAGCAATTAATGAGATTAATGCGATCCAGAACGGGGTTGATGAAATTGTTGTCCCGGTCACAGCTGAGACAAGAGCATTAACCGCAGCTTACGATCAGATCACGGCAAAGGCAAGTGAAATTCAGGGACGGGGCATTTATGGCGATGAGATTATGATTGCTGGTGCTGCGGAATTTGCAACCTATTTTTCCGATACAGATGCCGTTACAATGATGATGGATACATTGTCAAATTATGCGGTTGGTATGTCTGGAGGTGGTGCGCTGGATTCGTCTGCCATGGTTGGGTATGCTACGGATCTGGGCAAGATCATGTCTGGTTCATATGGTGCCATGACCAAGAAGGGCTTTGAGTTTACAGATGCACAGAAAGCGATTGTGGAAGGGGAAGCAACAAGGGAGCAGATAGTTTCTGCCTTGGGAGAAGAATATCTTGATATGTCGGCCGACATGCAGGCAGCAGCGGCAATCTCACAGGTCATTGACGAAGCATGGGGTGGGTTGTATGAGACAATGAGCAATACCCCCGAAGGAAAAATAATTCAGATGAATAATACATGGGGGGATATGATGGAGGTTGTGGGCAAACAGTTATATCCTTATGTGCTGCTGTTCGTGGATGCTATTACTCAGAATTGGGGGACAATTCAGATGGTTCTGGACGGAATCACACTTGGGCTGCAGGTTATGATGGGTGTGCTGTCATGGCTGCTGGAAGGGGCGTTGAACTTTGCCCAGGCAGCCATAGACAACTGGTCATTGATATCCCCTGTCATTTATGGGGTGGCGGGTGCATTGGCGGTATATGGGGCATATCTGGCGGTTACAAAGGGTATGGAACTGGCATCAGCGGCAGCAGCCGGGGTGATGGCAGCGGTGCAGTTTATAAAAGTTGCTGCAATATCTGCGGCCACAGGTGCGACAATGGCAGAAACCGCAGCACAGATGGGACTGAATAGTGCAATGTATGCGTGTCCTATTGTATGGATTATCGTTTTGATTATTGCCCTGATAGCAGCGTTTTATGCAGCAGTGGCAGCCGTAAATAAATTTGCGGGGACTTCTGTTTCCGCAACAGGTATCATTTGTGGAGCAGTCATGGTGGCGGGAGCTTTTATATTGAACACCGCAATTGGAGTGTTCAATGCAATACTTCAGGCGGTATGGACAATTTTTGTAGAGCCTTTTATCGGACTTATAGAATTTGTTTTAAATGCTGCAAATGGCGGATTTAATAGTTTTGGGGGCGCAGTTGCAAACTTGATAGGACAAATTATTTCATGGTTTCTTTCTTTGGGCGAGGTTGTGACGAAGATTATAGATGCTATTTTTGGAACTGATTGGACTTCCGGACTCAATGAATTGCAAAGTAAGGTACTTGAATGGGGAAAAAACGACAATGCAATTACTTTGGATCGGACAGCACCAGTTATAGATACGCGGTTTGATTATAGTGCTGCCTGGGATGCTGGATATTCTTTCGGAGAAGGGATTGATGAAAGCATAGCGAATTTTGATCCGTCCTCTTTGTTTGGGACAACAGATATCCCGTCAGCTGACGATTACGCAGGTGCATTAACAGCAGGGGGGATCGGGAGCGGTATTGATGATATTTCCGGCAATACCGGAGCCATGGCAGATGCCATGGATATAACCAGCGAGGAACTGAAATATCTTCGCGACATGGCAGAGCAGGAAACAGTCAACAGGTTTACCACTGCGCAGATCACTATAGAGCAGACAAACCACAATACAGTAAAAAACGGTATGGATCTGGATGGTATCATGTCTGGCCTGACAGATGCCATGAGCGAAGCTGTTGAGAACACAGTAGAAGGAGTGCATATGTGATGGCAAAAAGCGGATATGACTTTTACTTGGATAAATGTCTGTTGCCGATTGCTCCGGCAAAGCTTACCATAAAGATCAACAATACAAATGAGACGATAACCATGATTAATGATGGGGAGATCAATATACTGAAAAAAGCAGGTCTGACAGACATTGAATTTGAATGTTCCATACCACAGGTACAGTACCCGTTTGCAGTGTACAAGTCGGGATTTAAGGGTGCTGATTTTTTCCTTGGCTATTTCGAGTCCCTCAAAACAGGAGGAAAACCATTCCAGTTTATTGTATGCAGAAGAAAACCGACAGGCAGCAGGTTGTTTGATACCAACATAAAAGTATCCATGGAAGATTACAAAATCACAGAAGATGCAAAAAACGGAATTGATCTAACTGTAAAAATAAACCTTAAACAATGGAGAGATTACGGAACCAAAACCGTGAGTATCAGTTCCGGGGGTGGGAAGCTTGAAGCAAGCGTTGAGCCACAGAGGGAAGCGAATACGTCCCCCGCGCCGGAAACGGCACAGACTTATACAGTGGTAAAGGGAGACTGCCTTTGGAATATTGCCAAGAAATTTTATGGTAATGGTTCCAAATATCCAGTCATTTACAATGAAAATAAGAGCGTGATAGGCGGGAACCCAAACCGGATTTATCCTGGGCAGGTTCTTACAATCCCGGCAGTTTAGGAGGTGTAATATTGGGAGTTGAAATTTTGATTGGAAATGAGACTGGATCAAAAGTATTCATTCCGGTGGTGGAGGAGGGGGTTGAGTGGACAACAGAACGCAAAGGTACGCCAGGTAAGCTGACGTTCAAAGTATTGAAAGATGAAATCCTTGATTTTTCTGAGGGAAGTCCAATAAGTATGAGGGAAAATGGTGATGAGATATTTTTTGGGTTTGTATTCAGGCAGCAACGTTCAAAAGAACAGATTATTACTGTAACAGCATATGACCAGCTCCGTTATCTGAAAAACAAAGACACCATCGTATATGAAAACAAGACAGCAGACCAGTTATTACAGATGATTGCCTCAGATTATAACCTGAATGTTGGAATATTGGAAAATACGAAGTATATCATTGGATCACGCATTGAGGAAAACACATCATTATTTGATATGGTTCAAAACGCTCTCGACCTGACACTGACCAATACAGGGGAAATGTTTGTGTTATATGATGATTTCGGCAGGCTGAATCTGAAAAACCTGTCCTCCATGGCAGTGGGAGGACCAGAGGCATATTTAATGGTTGATGAGGAAACAGGGGAAAACTTTGAGTGCACATCATCGATCGATGAGAATACTTACAATAGGATTAAGCTGACCTATGACAATGAAAGTACAGGAAAAAGGGAGGTATACATTGCACAGGATTCCAGAAATATAAACAGATGGGGAGTATTACAGCATTTTGACACGCTGAAAAAAGGTGAAAACGGTCAGGCGAAAGCTGATGCACTATTGAATCTATATAACAAGAAGACACGGAATCTAAAGCTCACAAATGTGCTGGGAGACAACCGTGTCAGGGCCGGCAGCATGATTGTTGTAAATCTTGATCTAGGTGATACAAGATTAAGGAACTTCATGCTGGTGGAAAGCTGTAGACATACTTATGGAGAAAGTGAGCACTGGATGGATCTGACGCTCAGAGGGGGTGAATTTGTTGGCTGATGCAAGTGGATTCCTGGAAATATTAAAAAAAGCCGCACTGGATGCACAGGAAGCAGCAAAGCCCGTCAATGTGCAGTTTGGGGAAGTAAAGTCAAAAGCTCCGTTAAAAATAAGTGTGGAACAAAAAATGATGCTTGGCGAAGCGCAGCTTATCTTTACAAGGAATGTCACGGAGTATCGAACAACAGTAACTGTTCAGGGAGAGATTAAGAAAGACATTATGATTCACAATGCTTTACAGGTAGGAGATAAAGTAATTTTGATCCGGCAGCAGGAAGGACAAAAGTTTATTGTAGTTGATCGGATAGGAGGCGGAACATGATTCCTTCAACAGCCGGTTTTTTAGATAAGGATTTTGAGATAAGGCAGCAGCCAAGTCTTACATACAAAATGCAGCCAGATGAAAATCTGGTTCGGGGACATGTTGACGGGCTTGAAGCAGTCAGACAGGCGATTTACAAAATAATTATGACAGAACGCTATCAATACATTATCTATAGCTGGAATTATGGGATCGAGCTTCTTGATCTTTTTGGAGAGCCTGTAACTTATGTATGTCCGGAATTGGAACGGAGGATTTCCGAGGCTCTGCTTTGTGATGACAGAATCCAGAAAGTTGATAATTTTGAATTTGATCTTTCCCGGAAGGGCATTGTTCATGTAATATTTATAGCACATACCATTTTCGGGGATGTGCAAGCGGAAAGAGAGGTGAATTTTTAATGTATGAGAATACTACTTATGAAGCAATCCTTCAAAGGATGCTTGACCGTGTTCCTGATAAATTCGATAAGCGGGAAGGTTCGGTTATTTGGGACACCCATTCACCAACCGCTATTGAACTGCAAATTCTGTATCTTGAACTTGATGTGATTTTGAAAGAAGCCTATGGGGATTCAGCTTCAAGGGAGTTCCTGATCTTGCGTTGCAAGGAAAGGGGAATATACCCACATGAAGCAACAAAGGCGGTATTGAAAGGTGTGTTTGTCCCGTCCACCATTGATGTAACCGGGCAGCGCTTTAACATTGGTAATGTGAGTTATATCGTAACGGGAAAAATTGCTGATGGAGAATACCAGGTTGAGTGCGAAACAGCTGGGAAAATTGGTAATCAGTTTTTCGGTTCAATGGTACCCATAGAATATATAACAGGGCTGCAAACCGCTGAACTGACTGAAATCCTGATTCCCGGTGAGGATGAAGAAGAAACGGAAAATTTGCGGCAGAGATATTTTGATTCCTTTAATGAAACTGCCTTTGGCGGAAACAGGGCTGACTATCTGGAAAAAGTAAACGCGATTCCTGGGGTGGGCGGGGTGAAAGTGACAAGGGTATGGAATCACAATCTACACCCTGCAGATATGATTCCAAACGAAAGCGTAGATATGTGGCACAGTCAGATTGGCGTTACATTGAACAGTGATGTAAAGTCCTGGCTGGATACCGTCTATGATGCGGCAAAAGAAAAGAAGCTAACAACCGGCGGGACAGTGCTGTTGACAATTATCAATTCGGAGTTCGAGGCTGCATCGGAGGCTCTTGTACAGACCGTGCAGACGGTTGTGGACCCGGAAGTAAATGCGGGGGAAGGCTATGGGCTTGCACCTATTGGACATGTGGTAAATGTTAAGAGCGTGGAAGAAAGGGAAGTAACTGTTCGAACGACGATTATCTTCGAACAGGGTTATGGGTGGGGGAATCTGCAGAATAGTCTTGAGGATGCAGTATCAGATTACTTATTAAAGCTCAGAAAGGAATGGGCCAGTGGCAGCAGTATTATAATACGTCTGCGACAGATCGAGAACCACATACTGAACCTGCCGGGGATTGTGGATATGCAGGATACACTGATTAATGATGCAGCAGAAAATCTGACATTAGGAGAATATGAAATTCCAGTGTTTGGAGGTATCAGTCATGATTAGAGATGTGGACCTTGTATCCTATCTTCCGCCGGCTGTTGCCAGATTTTTGGAGATCAAAACTGTCCTAAAAGCGGAGGAGCCAGAGTTTGTTTTAGCATGGAACACTGCGGACAAAGTATTAAAAAATGAATTTATTGCGACTGCGGACAAAGATGGAATTGAAAGATTTGAAAAAATGCTGCATATTTTGCCTGATGCAGATGACACACTGGAAATCCGCCGGGCAAGGGTGCAGTCTAAATGGTTTATAGCCCTGCCATACACATGGCGGATGTTTATGCAAAAAATAATAGAGATATGCGGACCGGATTATCCTGCTTTTGCGGCGCTCAGGGAAAGTTATCTGATCTATTTGGAGGCGGGTTTTGGACTACAGTGGCAGGCTGACAGTCTGGTGGATATACTGGAAAGAATGCTGCCATGCAGTATGGGAATATCTATTAGAAATATAGTGTCTCTTGATTCGGATACTTGTGCGCCTGTGATAAAATCTGACTGGATTGACTATTTAGCGGAATACAGGGGGGAGATCTATGATGATGCAGGCAGCATGGTGTTTAAAATACTGCGAATACATATGTGGATTCCATTCTGGGGAGGAGGCCTGTATGCTGGAACAAGAAGATATAATGGCACTGCCAGATACAATGCAAAACGGAATTATGGACTGCGGCTGAAAGTAAAAAGTGTCCTGGCATTATATATGGAGCAGGCGGCCAGGTGCGCGTGGAGGTTTTTTGACAGCGTGCAGAATAAGACGAGTGCAGATATGACAGCATTATATTTTTACAATAACTGCAGTATGTCTGACGGGATTGGGGGTGCAGTGTGTCTGCATGCGGCGGTAATTACGCGTGGTGCTGTGGATGTATACGTAGAAACGCAGAGAAATGTAGTGCGGTATAACGGAGTGCGGCGGTACAGCGGTGTGATGAAATACAATGCACTGTACAGAAAGGAGAAAATTGAATGAGTGAGAACAAAAATGTAGTAATAACAAAATTGGCCCGGATGAAGCTGGTGAAAGCGAGAGCAGGTGCAGAAGCGCTTCCGCATATTGTCGGCATGGCATTTGGCAATGGGGGTGTAAATGCTGATGGCAGTGTAATAAATCCATCTGACAGTCAGACGGAGCTGGCTAATGAGCTGTACAGGAAGCAGATTGACAGGTACAGTTTTCCAACTGATACGATCTGCAGGTATGAATGCACACTGACAGAGGCGGAGCTTGCAGGTGAGGAGATCAGTGAGATTGGGCTGTATGATGAAGAGGGCGATATTGTCTGTATAAAGAATTTTATGCGCAAGGGTAAGGATGAGGATATCAAACAAATATATGTACTGGATGATATTTTTTAATATCTGGGAAGGAGAGCATTATGAGAGAATATACGGCTAAGAAGCCTGTCTTTGCTGATAAAATCAGCATTGTCGAGGAAGATGACCTGGTAAATGCTGAAAATGACACTGCTGCGGCGAAACAGTTATTGCAGAACGACTTGGCGCTTGCTGCTCGGATCGAAAAGTTATTTGGCAGTAATAATCTTGAATTTGTGGAGGGGATCAAAGCTGATAATGTAATTGATGCAATTAATGAGGTTTTTCAGTCTGGCAATGAGGTAAAAAATAATCTCGTGGATAATTTCGTTGCCAGGGGTGTTTCTGCATCCACGGATGAAACAATAGGGCAGTTGATAGACAAAATTTTGGACATGGCAGATACGTCCAGAGATACAGTAATATCGGGTGTACTCTTAGAGGGGTACACTGCTCATGATGCGGCTGGAAAGCCAATAACGGGAGACATGACGGAATGCGGGGCATGGACGGGAAAGACCACAGGCAGTGGCAATGTGGCAATACCTGCGGGGCATCATAACGGCAAAGGCTATGTGTCTGGCAAAGGTGCCTATGATAAGGGCGTAGCTGACGCGGATGGGCGTACCAATGTGGATAGTGCAAACTATAAAGGGGGCTATAATGCAGGAGTAAACGCCACGAAAAAGGGGACAGCTGTAGCGGCGGATGTCTTAGTTGGTAAAACGTTTACAAATAATAGTGCTGTTGGGGCAAATGGAGGGATGGCAAACAAGGGTGGTACGACAGTTGATGCAGGAGCGGTTACACAGGATGACAATTATACATATCTATCAGTTCCGGCAGCAGGATACTATGATACAAACAGTAAGCTTAGGACGGCAAATAGCAATTTAAAGTTAAGCAGAGTAGCTTTTGTGTCGGGCACAGCAACTTTGGATTTTGTACCAGATGGG
>JAIEEY010000204.1 GCA_029067205.1 Lachnospiraceae bacterium | reverse complement strand
TTCGCAGGCCATATCAAAACATAGGAGGTATCCAAAATGGATAATCAAAGTATACAACATACTCGTTGGAATTGCACGTACCATATTGTGTTTATTCCAAAATATCGCAGAAAAATTATGTATGGAGAAACAAAGAGGGACATAGTGGAAATTATAAAGAAGCTATGTGAGATGAAACAAGTACAGTTAATCGATGGAAAAGTATGTGTGGATCATATTCATATGTATGTAGCGATTCCGCCCAAAATGTGTGTTTCTGAATTTATGTCGTACCTAAAAGGGAAAAGTACACTGATGTTGTTTGATAGACATCCGGAATATCGTAGTAAATATGGGGATAGACACTTTTGGGCAAGAGGATATTACGTTTCGACAGTGGGAAATGTGAATGAAGAGACAGTACGTAGATACATTCAGGAATAAGAAGAGAATGATAAATTAGAGGACAGAATAAAGTAGTGAGCCCTACAGAGGAGGGCAACCAGAAATAATGGTGCTACGAAACCCCGCCTCTGGCAGAACCAGTAATAATCCCCAGAGGGGTCAAAGATAAACCCCCATTTGAAATGGGGGTTGCTAACTTGTTAATCTCATAGCTTCAACAACAAACAATAGCGGACTGCATATTGAATGTGGTATAGATTTTAACATATACGAAACAGGAATAAAGGTGTCAGATGAGGAATTAGCAAATGTTAATATTGTTTCAAATGAGTTCTGCGGAACATGGAATTATATCATATATCCCCACTACTAATGCACAGGTTATTTATCGCCAGTTCCCAAGCGTCTGAGACGCCATGGCATTCTGAAATATTTGCACCTGTGCGGTTGGAAAATAGTTAGTCTGAAAATGTATATTTATTCAGCATAGACCTGTTTGACTGTATAAACATACGCATTTGTCCAATATATGCATATAATTTTGGATATAACATCACCTAAAACGAACGAAAACTATGCAATTCATTAAATATGGATTCATAACCATAGTTCCAACCGCACAGGTGGAAATATTTTCATAGAGAACCAGTCATGCCATATTACGAAAAAAATGGGTGCTTTCTTTGGCAAAAAAGATGATTATATTTATCAGAAGATATTAGAAGGGAAACCATTCATGGCGTGTCGCTTCGGAAATACTGAACTTCAGACTGTTGTAGGGTATTTGAAGATAAAATATAAAGGGCATAATGAGGAAGATGATGTGTATCTGGATAAATGGTTTACTAGATTAGGTAAGGACTCTGGATTTTTTCCTGTGGATTATCAATATTTGAAGCAATTTTCAGAGTTAATCCTCAATTTAGGCGCTAATGCTGATCTGCTTGCGATGTGGCACTAGAATATGGAAGATTTTGTGATCGAGGAGTTTGCGCTAGATGCAGATTTGACTTTTTTGTTTCGGTTAGAGCCTTGGCTCGCTCCAAACAGACCATGGTCGGCGGCATTGGCAGGAAAGAAAGTTTTGGTGATTCATCCGTTTGAGAGAACAATTCGGGAACAGTACAAGAAGCGAGAGATGATTTTTCCGGGTTCTGAGATTTTGCCTGAGTTCGAGTTAAAAACATTAAAGGCTGTACAGACACTATGTGGAGAGAGAGATGACCGTTTTAAGACATGGTTTGATGCACTGGATTACATGTATCAACAAGCTCTGAACATTGATTTTGATGTAGCCATTATAGGGTGTGGTGCATATGGGATGCCATTGGCATCAAAATTGAAAAGTGCAGGAAAACAAGCCATTCATCTAGGAGGAGCGACACAATTATTATTTGGTATTAAAGGATATCGATGGGAGAATAATTATCCGACAAAAATTGCGACTTTTTTCAATGATGCGTGGACAAGGGCGCTTGCCGAAGAGACACCGAAAAATGCTAGTACCGTAGAAAAAGGATGTTATTGGTAAATGAAAGAGATAATAATTAAATTGAATGAAAAGATAAAGTTTATGTTAGTATTACTTTGTATTATTGTAGTATGGGCTGTAAGACTGTTCCCATTTAAATTTGGTGGTTGGAATCAAATTATGTTGGCGTTTTCTTACAGATATGGATTTATTCAAAGAGCCTTTATTGGTTCTTGTATAGATGTTATTTCGACTGCTCTTCATATTCCGTTAAAATATATGAGGTATATTTATGGAATAGTCACAATGCTTATTTTTACAAGTGTTATGTTGCTTTTTGCTTATAAGAGTCAAAGCAAAAATGGAATGGATAGTCAAGTAAAGATTTTTCTCCAAGGACTGATGCTTCTATTTTTGCTAGGTCCTGGATGGAATACAAATTATAATAATTTTGCACTTACAGATGTATGGTTGCTAATAGTATCTATTACGGGAATGCGGGCAGTGATGCACGAAAAAAATATTTGGTTAGCAATAGTGGCTGCGATTATGGGTGAGTTGATTCATCCGGCATATGTTTTTTTATATTTTAATCTCATATTAGTTGCATTTTGTTATAGAGTATGGATTGATGACAAAAGAAATAGCCATAAGATTTTTGCATATTTAATCATTACATTTATAGTGGATGCAATTCTTTTTATATATATGATGTTTATCGCAAAGGCTAAACCAGGGGTTAATCTGGAAGAGATAATGAATAGAGCAGCAGCTATAACCAATAAAACTGTACAAGAAATAAGTAATCATGCAATTACAGTAAAGGGATATCTGCTAAGGGAAGATAAAGTAAATGGCATTCAGTTTGTAATTAATAGTTATTGGTTATTGCTTGTTGTAATGATTTTAGTATTTAGCCCGTTTATATATGAAATATTTAAATATTGGAGGAATATCGTAAAAAACGCAAAGTTGGATTCTAAAATTAAGGCAACTACTTATGCGCTGATGCCCTTTGGAATAATTACAACGATTCCAATGTATATTATGCATAATGATTATGGACGGTGGACATATGCTGCATTCTTTTATGAATTTGCGATCATCTGGATGCTTAACTATGTGGAAGACAAAAATGTTGTTGCATCAACGCATGTTTTTATGAAATGCTTAAGACAACATAAGTTATATTATTTCTTTTTAATGTTTTATGCTGCAATGATGGGACCGTTTGAACAAAATCTTATAAATCCTATTATTTCGTTGATCGAAACAATAGGATGGAAGATTCTTAGCGTATATTAGAAAGATAATAAAGGAGAAAACAAAATGTCAGAAATGTTGGTTACAGTCCTCACTCCCTGCTTTAACAGCGGGAAGACAATTGTAAAGACATTAGAGTGTATTGAAAATCAGACATACAAGAACATTGAATATATCATTATCGATGGAGGATCAACGGATAATACACTGGATTTGATTGAGAAGCATCGCAGCATGTTGCCAAGGAAACTTACCATTATTTCTGAGAAGGACAACGGGATTTATGATGCCATGAATAAGGGTATAAGACTTGCAAAAGGGCGGTTGATTGGTATTGTGAATAGTGATGATAGTTATGAGAAGGATACAGTGGAGCAGGTGGTCAACCATTTTGGCAATAACCAATATGAAGTAATCTATGGCATGCAGAGAACATATCTGGATAGAAAAGAAAAAGCGGTTGTTATTTATCATCATGACTTTTTGCCGCAGCAGATGATCACACATCCGACCTGCTTTGTTACAAAAGACACTTATGAGAAATTTGGAGTATTTAATACACAGTACCGATCAGCAGCAGACTATGATTTGATGCTACGGTATTTTAAGAGCTGTGAGGTGGTTTTTACACCGATTTATCATGTGTTATCCAATTTCTGTCTTGGTGGATTATCTAGCAGTCAGACCGGAGTTCGTGAAAATGCCTTGGTGCGGTATCAACATGGATATCTGTCAAAAAAGAAATATTGGTTTATCTTGGTAAAAAGTCATTTGTTCGAAATCTTTCATACAAATTAATCAGGAATACGTTAGATGCATATCGGTTATTGTATTGGTGCTGGCGTTTGAGATAGCAATTAATGGTATCTATATTATGTGCTCAGATGGTATTTATTCGTTAATGTATTTTTCTTATGTATTTCTCATATTGTTTCCACTTTGCATGCTGGAGCATTCTGATAAATGGAAAAAGAGTAAGGTTTCTCTTTGTGTAGAATTTGTGACAGTGTTTGGTTTGGTAATTGGAATAGCCAGTTATTGTCATTTTGCTAATGCTGAATATTTAAGTATGGAACTTTCCTATAAGCAGGCAGAGAGTTATTGTACAACACTCATTTCACAGATTAAGAGCGCAGAAGGGTATTCAGACCAGTTGCCAGTTGCATTTGTATGGTATGATATTGAGGATGAGACATTGTATAAAAATGATGTGATGGATGAGTATCTGTTCAGTGGAAGCATATAGCAGTGAATATCTGATGAGGTATTATTGTGGATTCGCTCCAGGGTATGTTTCTGCGGATATGGTAGATGCAGTAAAAATTGTAGAGATGCCAATATATCCAGATAGTGGATCTATTCAGGTGATTGATGGTATTGTAGTGGTAAGATTAGAATAAACAGGAATAAATAAAAATGTTGTGATAAGTAAAAATTGGCTGCGCAAGTTAATAGAGACATTGGAGGTTATCATCATGTTTTCAGTTAAATGAAAGCTGGTATGAGAAAGACACAGTGGAACAGGCAGTTAAACATTATCAGGGAAATCGATATGAGTTGATTTTTGTCACGAAGGCAGCTTATGATGATTTGGGAATGTCTGATTTACAATACCGTTCAACAGCAGATTATGATTTTATGCTACGCTTTTGGGAGATTCAAGAAAGTTGTGTTTTCATCAGTAATGCATGTGTTATCTAATTTTCAGCTTGGTGGTATGTCAAGCAGTCAAGTGGGAGTGTGGGAGAATGCATTAGTGTGTTTCCAGCATGGATATATTTCAAGAAAAAGATACTGGTTTATGGTGATAAAAAGCCACTTGTATGAGCAGATTAGTAAGAAGTAGGCCGGAGGTAAGAATATGTTAGAACCTGGTATGAATAAAAAATTTAATATTACAGGGTGCTGTTATCCTGACAGGCATTATATGGTTGATCTGACTCCGCGTCTGCAGGAGATGAAAACATTCATAGACAATGGTGAATATTTTATGATCAGGCGGCCACGGCAGTACGGGAAGACAACTGCCCTGAAGCTGTTAAAAAAGTATTTGGAAAATGATTATATTGTATTTCTCATGGATTTTCAGCGATTCAGCACTGCTGATTTTGAAAGTGAGGAAGCCTTTACAAGAGGATATACAGAAGAACTGCTGCGGATGGCACAAAATAGCAGGAAGAAAATAACAGGACTAGATAAAACGTGGCTATCTGCGGCTGAGAATAGTTTGAGAGAGGCAGGTACACTGTCTAAATTATTTGTTTTGCTGAGTAAACTGTGTGAGACAGCGCAAAAACCGGTGGTACTTATGATTGATGAGGTTGATCAGGCTTCCAACAATCAGGTGTTTGTTGATTTTCTGGCACAGCTGAGAAATGCATATTTAGATAGGGATGAAACGGTTGCTTTTCATTCCGTGATTCTGGCGGGCGTGTATGATATTAAAAATTTAAAACAAAAAATCAGACCGCAGAAGCAGCATCGATATAACAGTCCATGGAACATAGCAGCTGATTTTCATGTGGATATGAGCTTTTCAATACAGGATATTGCGGGAATGCTAAAGGAGTATGACAACTGTCGTCATATAGGCATAAATATTGATCAGATCGCAGAACTGATATATGATTATACGTTGGGATATCCATATCTGGTCTCCTATATCTGTAAACTGCTGGACGAGGATATGAAAGCGGAAAGCTGGACAAGAGAAGGCGTTTTGGAAGCTGTCAAAATCATTGTAAAAGGACCGAATATGCTGTATGATGACATGGTTAAACATATTCTGGAGTATCCGGAGCTGTATACCATGCTTTACAATATCTTGTTTAAAGGCGAAAGTTATCCTTATCAGGTATACGATCAGGCAGTTGATATTGGACATATGTTTGGATTCGTTGTTGACAATCAGGGAGAGGTAAAAATCGCAAATAGAATTTTTGAAACTCAGTTATATAATTATTTCATCATGGAATTATGGAAAAGAAATGATAGACAAAGAGAACTGATGCCGGAAAAGAATCAGTTTATTGAAAACGGGATGCTTGATATGGATCAGGTGATGCGCAAATTCTATGAATACTATATCAGCCTTCTTGATGAAGAAGATACCGATTTTGTGGAAAATCAAGGAAGAAAGCTGTTTTTGATGTTTTTGCGCCCCATTATTAACGGAGTTGGAAATTATTATGTAGAGGATTGCAGCAGAAACAGGCACCGGACAGATGTGATCGTAGATTATAAAGGGGAACAATATATCATAGAACTCAAGATATGGCATGGAGAAGAATACCAGAACAGAGGAAGATTGCAGCTTGTGGATTATTTAGATGCTTATCATCAGCAGAAAGGATATCTTCTAAGTTTTAATCTCAATAAAAAAAAGAAACAGGGGATTTTCGAAGTTGTCATTGGAGATAAAACGATATTTGAGGTTGTAGTGTAAAGGGATGAAATGAATGAAACTAGCAGTAATATCACTCAACACAGAGCAGAAAAATCTGAGTCAGTACTATAACTCCCAGGCAGAGGGCATGGCAAAGGCGTTTGCGGCAAAGGGACATGCGGTGACAGTATATCATTTGATACCAGATCTGGAGAATGAAGAGGAACATCTGCAAAAGTCAGGTATTGACATTGTTTACCTAAAGTGTCGCCATATCGGAAAACATGCGCTTCCCGATTATGATAAGCTGGACAGGGACAAGGATTGTTATATCACGGCTTCCGATAATTATATTGCACTTGGGAGTTTTCTGCGCTGGTGCAACAGAAATAATATTTTGTGTATGCCTTATATCGGTGTGGCACACAGCAACAATGTGACGGCTTGGAAAAGAGTTGTGGTAGATCTATTATGTAATAATGTAAAGTATTATAAAAGGATTCCTACGATTGTAAAAGGACCAGAGCTTGCAGCATATTTGCAGGAGAAGGGGGCAAAGGATGTCAGGGTGGTATCTGTTGGTCTTGACAGAACTTTATTAAAGCAGGATTATGCACAGTATGACACCAGCCGGTTGAGGGAGAAATGGAACTACAGTTCACAGGACAAGGTCATACTGTATATCGGAAGGATGCGTGCTGAGAAAAATCCCGTCCGGCTGGTGGAACTGTTTCAGGATATACACAGACAAAATGGAAATTACCGCTTTTTGATGGTTGGTCAGGGGGAACTGTTGCCCGAAGTGGAGGCTAAGATTGACGAATGCTCCTTGTCGGCTGTGGTAAGGAACGTGAGGCAGGTTCCAAATGAGCAGATATGGGAATTGTACAGGATAGCAGACTGCTATGTGAATTACTGTGCGACGGAGATTTTTGGTATGGCGATTCTGGAGGCGATGTATTATGAATGCACTGTTGTGGCATATAAGGCGCCAGGACCAGCACTGATCATAAAGAATGGACAGACAGGATATCTGTGTGACAGTGAGGAGATGCTAATAGAAAAAGTGATGACTGCTGACCAGAAAGAAATTGGTCAACAGGCGCACAAAAGTGTCGAGAATTCCTTTATGTGGGAAAGGTCAGCAGAGAAAATATTAGAAATTATTATACATTTGATAAGAAAGTAAATCCGATGGATGATATTATTCTTTATAAGTTCCCTGATGGCTCTGTTGATTGTATGATCGAGATTGTGATAATCATATATCCAATGAAAAAGGAAGGGATGAACTCTATATAAGAGACAGGAATTGGGCTGGTATATGGGAGAAAGGATAAGGGAATAAAATGGAGTTTTTTAGAAAAAATAGAAATATCATTATCATATCAATTTTTGTCTTGTTCGTAGCATATATGCCATTTATGAATAATTTTTTGTTGTGGGGACATGATGTTGAGTTTCATTTAGGAAGAATTGAAGGTCTGGCAGTCTCTCTGTCTAATGGGGATTTTTTTGCAAGAATTAATCCGGTTGATAGCGGATATGGATATGCGTCTGGAATTATGTATCCACAATTATTTTTATATATTCCTGCAGTTTTGAGACTGCTGGGTTTTTCATTGATGGACGCTTACAAGATTTTTATTTTTCTCATAAATGCGGCAACCCTTGCTATTGCATGTCTTTCGTTTAAAAATATATTACATCTGACTGAGAACTATATTGCCATGTTGGCAGGTGCATTTTATGTATTAGGTTTGTATCGCTTGTCATCAGTATACTTAAGAGCGGCCTTGGGAGAGGTTTTGGGGATAGCATTTCTTCCGCTTCTGCTCTGGGGAATGTATGAACTGTTTGCAGGTGAGGAAAAAAAGTGGTGGGTTGCAGTGATTGGGTGGACATGCGTCCTGCAGTCACACATTCTGACTACAGAAATGGCACTGGTGTTTAGCATTCTGTTCTTCTTTGTGGAGATAAAAAGAATATGTTGTGAGAAGAGAATATTGTTAATTGTGAAGGCAATTGTTTTGACTGCGCTGTTAAACGCCTTTTTTATCATTCCTTTTATACACTATTTTGTGAGTTGTGATTTTCAGTTATTTCATACGGGGGGTATTGCTATGACAGCAGTATATCTTTCACAAATGTTTTCTTCTGTGGTTACGAACAGAGGTATCAATATAGACTTAGGAACAACAGCAGGGGAGATGCCCGTCTCGATAGGGACGATTTCTTTGATTACTTTATTTGGGTATGTGATATTACGTGTCGATACTGCGAATAAACTTTACAGAATAGGAGATAGAGTATTTCTGTTGGTTATATTGATTTTATGGGCAGTCTCTGATTTATGTCCATGGGGGGTTCTATGGCGTTTTCCGTACTTGAACAGGCTTGTGTCATCAATTCAATTTTTATTTCGCCTCTTTTCAATAGCTTACTTGTTTTTGACAATAATCTTCGTAATCATATTGTGTACTTTGAAAGATTATGTTAAGAAACCGATTATCATACTGGTGGCACTAATCCTGATTTGGGGAAATTGCTGGTATTATATAGAAAGCACTGTGCAAACAGAAAGGGTGATGTCAGAGGAGGTAACGGGGAGGTCGGCATCTGTTGATGGATTGTACTTGTATAATGATTTTCCTGATTTAGAGAATTTGTATGACAGAGGAGAAAAGATTGAACTTATTCCAGCGGACAGCGGAATATCAATTGGGGAATACAGGAAACAAGGATCTGAAATGTCATTTGAGGTATCAAACAGTGATGGCAGTGCAGTTGATCTAGAAATTCCGCTTTATTATTATCCAACATATAGAGCGCAGTTGAATAATGAGGATTTAGAAATTGAACAGGGTACAGATGGTGTGATAAGATTAAAAAATGTATCCCGAAATGGAACAGTGAAGGTATGGTTTCCAGAGCAGCCATTATGGCTTGTGGCAGATATAATATCACTTTGTACTATATTAATCTGTATTATGATTGTTGTCAGAAATATGTGGATAAAACGAACGCTTTAGGAATATTGGGATTTTTGAAGTTGTCATTGGAGATAAAACAATATTTGAGGTTGTAGTGTAAAGGTATGGAGTAACAGGAGTAGAGCAATGGTTTTTAACTCATATAGTTTTCTAATATTCTTTCCAATAGTAGTTCTGGTACATTTTGTGCTGCCAAAGAAAGTGCAGCATATCTGGCTGCTTGTTGCAAGTTACTATTTTTATATGAACTGGGACGCAAGATATGTATTGCTTCTGCTGTTTTCGACAGCTGTGACCTATCTGAGCGGAATCGTGATGGAGAGTGTGCAGACAGACAGACAGAGAAAGGCTGCAGTTGCGGTTAGTTTTGTGCTGAATATTGGTGTCCTATTTTTCTTTAAATATTTCAATTTTGCAATTGATTCTGTAAATCTTGCTTTGGGGCATATAGGATTGGTTGTTCCCAAGCCTGATTTTAATGTATTGCTTCCTGTAGGAATTTCTTTCTATACTTTTCAAGCATTGAGTTATACAATGGATGTATACAGAAAGGACATTACGGCAGAGCGAAATTTTTTCAGGTATGCGTTGTTTGTTTCCTTTTTTCCGCAGCTTGTGGCAGGACCGATTGAGCGTTCCAAGAATCTGTTAGGTCAGGTGAACCAGTCACATCGGTTTGATTATGACAAGATGAGAGACGGACTGCTTGTTATGCTTTGGGGATATTTTTTAAAGCTTGTGGTAGCGGACAGGGTAGCGATTGTAGTAAATACAGTCTATGGAGATTATGAACAGTATGGGGGTGTATATATCATTGTGGCATCTGTGTTGTTTGCAGTGCAAATCTATTGCGACTTTGCCGGATATTCCACGATTGCCATAGGAGCGGCCCGGATACTGGGTTTTCAGCTGATGGAAAACTTTGACTGTCCGTACTTTTCGCTCAGTATCGGTGAGTTCTGGCGCAGGTGGCATATTTCCCTCTCAAGCTGGTTTCGGGACTACTTATATATTCCTCTGGGGGGCAATAGGAGGGGGAGAATCATAAAATACCGAAATCTTATCATTGTTTTTCTAGTCAGTGGTCTGTGGCACGGCGCTGCGGGTACGTATGTGGTGTGGGGACTGATTCATGGTATCTATCAGGTGATTGGCAGTATTACAAAGCCTGTGAGGGATAAGATTAACAAAGCATTGGAATTAAAGCCGGATAGTATCGGGCATAAACTCGCCAGTGGCATTGTTACGTTCTGCCTTGTTGATTTTGCGTGGATATTTTTCCGGGCGGAGAGCATTAAGGCTGCTATTTCCATGATAAGTAGTATGATACACATTGGAAATATCGGCATTTTGGCGAACGGCGGTCTATATGATTTGGGACTGAATTCAAAGAACTTTAAAATACTGCTTTTGGGCATTGCGGTTATCATTTTCGCCGATTATATGAAATACAAGGGGATAAAGATCAGAGAGGTGATCCTGGCACAGGAGTTATGGTGCAGGTGGATGTGTTACCTTGCGGCCTTTTGGTTTATTCTTATATTCGGTGTGTGGGGAGGAAATTATGATGCTTCAAGTTTTATCTATTTTCAGTTCTAGGAGCGTGTCAGATGTTTAGGAAGATACCGGTACGAGTGAGAAGAGTGACAGCCACAGTATGTTTTTGTATGCTTCTGATAGCTGTTATTGGTGTGACACAGAAAGTGTTTGAAAGAAAATATAGTTATACAAAGTACTATGACTTTTATCAGCAGAAACAGGATTTTGATGTATTGTTCCTGGGAACCAGCCATGTGCTCAATGCAGTATATCCGATGGACTTGTGGAGGGATTATGGTATTGTGTCCTACAACATGGCGAACCATTCAGAAAATATCTGCACGAATTACTGGCAGCTTCGGAATGCACTCCTGTATACAAAGCCTAAGGTTGTAGTTGTTGACCTATATGCTGTCGACGGCGATGGTAAGGTAAATGAGCAATACCTGCACAATTTTTTGGATGAGGTGCCGTTTTCCCTGTTAAAGGTTGAGATGATACGTGATCTGTTGGAACCGGAAAAGCGCATGGAATATCTTTTTAATCTGTCGCTTTATCACAGCAGGTGGGAGGAGCTTGGCACAGAGGACATAAGACCGAAAACGGGGCTGGAAAAAGGAGCAGAGTTTCGGGATGACGTGACGATCAATGTTCCGCCAACATTGATTCCTCAGGATGAGTATGATTCGACGGAGCGGTTGAATAAGCAATATTTACAGAAAATAATAGATTTGTGCAAGGAACAGGAGATAGGAATTATACTTATGTATGTGCCCTATACGATGCCGGAAGGGCATCAGCAGGTGGCAAACTGGGGGTATGTGGCAGCAGAGAAGAATGATATTCCATACCTGAATTTTGTATATGAGGATTTGGAGATCAACTATGCGACAGACTGCGCAGATGAAGCGCATCATCTCAATGCCTCCGGAGCAAGGAAACTGACAGATTATCTGGGAGATTATATTCAGACAAACTACAATGTGGAGGACCACAGAGCGGATCCGGCATATGATTTCTGGCATCAGGATTATGCGGAGTACAAAGAGCTGAAAAAGGAATGGCTGAACGGACAGAAAAACGCATGGTCTTATCTGCTGCAGTTGAATGACAGAGACTATTTGACAAAAATATATGCCGCGGACAGTAACTATATTTACCGGGACAGTGAAATAAAGGAACTTATTGGAAATATTGGTATTTATGGAAAAGTTGAATATGCAGATCCCACAAATGAAACTGGAGATGACTGTTTTACCGTTGAAGTATATACAGTCGGGGAGGATGAGCTGATCAGTACACGCACTTTTGTACGCACTGCGGAAGATACTTATGAAATGCAGCAGTAAAGGGATAAGAGAAGCATATTGCATAATATTGATAAAGTGTTAGAATGCTGGATATAGGGGGAATGCAGATGCAGATAAAATGTAACGTGCTTGACAGACAATTTCAGATGTACCAGTCAGAATACGAGGAGGCAGCGCTTCGTGTACTGCGCTCTGGCTGGTATGTGCTTGGAAACGAAGTCAGGCAGTTTGAGGAAGAATTTGCGAGATTTACAGGCAGAAAATATTGTGTTGGACTTAATTCAGGACTGGATGCACTGATCCTGTCAGTGCGGGCGTTGGGGATATGCAAAGGCGATGAAGTAATCGTACAGGCAAATACATATATTGCCACAGTCCTTGGAATCACGGAAAACGATGCAGTTCCTGTTTTTGTCGAGCCAGATGAGTACTATAATATAAATGCAGACAGGATAGAACATGCGATAACGAATAGGACAAAGGCCATTATGGTAACACATTTATATGGACAGGCTTCAAACATGGCGCCTATTGTTGAGATTGCCCAGAAGCATCAGCTTAAAATTATAGAGGATTGTGCGCAGTCGCACGGAGCGTGCTTCGAAGGAAAGATAACAGGAACCTTTGGCATCTCAGGCTGTTTTAGCTTCTATCCGACCAAAAACCTCGGTGCGTTTGGTGATGCAGGTGCCATTGTCACAGATGATGAAGCATTTGCAGATCAGATTCGTATGATGCGCAATTATGGCAGTCAGATAAAATATCACAATGAAATAGAGGGCGTGAATTCCAGGCTGGACGAGATGCAGGCGGCACTTCTGCGCGTAAAGCTGACACATCTGCAGGAGCTCAATGATGAGAGAAAAATATTGGCAAAACGGTATCGTGAAGGAATTAACAATCCAGAGATTATACTGCCGGAGGTGCGGGATGGTGCAGAGAGTATTTATCACCAGTATGTGATCAGGTGTGCGAAGAGAGACGCATTGCAGAAAAAATTGGAACAGAGTGGTATCCAGACACAGATTCATTATCCCATACCACCACATCTGGCAAAGTGTTATACTTATCTTGGACACAAAAAAGGGGAGTATCCCATTACAGAGACATATGCGGATGAGGTTTTAAGTCTGCCGATTTATACAGGTATGACATTTGCGGAACAGGATTACGTGATAGAACAGATCAATGCATGGGGATAGAGGGAAATAAATGATACACGGATTCTTTTATCGACTGCAATCATAAAGTGTGTTATATTAAAGTATATATAAAAACAGATACTTAGGATCTGTAGAAAAATAACTGACACATCTTGACTTGTCTATTTCTCCGATTATAAATTGCTAAAGCAATTGTCAAAAAGCCTCGCCGTAGCCCGCTACGCCTACGTTTTTTGACATACATCCTCGAAGAAATATCCTGCGCAATCTGTATCATTTATTTTCCTACAGCTCCTTATGAGATTGGAGGACCGTACATGGTTGAACAATGCAGATTAATCGAATTTCCACAAAAGGGAGATGAAAGAGGTCATCTTGTCATAGTGGAGGGAAATCAGGATATTCCTTTTGATATTAAGAGAGTATTTTATATTTATGGTTCAGACCAGAATGTGATACGAGGCAGGCATGCTAATTATCGGTCTGAGTTTGTGCTGATCAATGTTGCAGGTACTTCTAAAGTAAAGGTAGATGATGGCACAAATCAAAAGATATATTATCTTGATAGACCACATATTGGAATCTATCTTCCTAAGTTAGTTTGGAAGGACATGTATGACTTCTCAGAGGATTCTGTATTGTTGTGCCTTGCCAGTGAGCATTATGACGCAGATGAGTATATCAGGGATTACAATGCCTATTTGGAAGTTATGAGAGAGAAAAACAGGGACTAAGGAGGAGAGAAATAATGTTAAGAAGACTGGAACAGAAGGATGCGCCTTTTATGCTGGAATGGATGCATGATGAGACGATAACTTGTAATTTTCGCTATCCATTCGCCAACATGACACTCGAAAAGGCGAAAAATTTCATAAAATATAGCTTTGACGAGGAGAACCAGCATTTTGCGATAACAGATGACAAAGACGAGTATATGGGGACAATTAGTCTGAAACGTATTTCGGAAATGGATCATAATGCGGAATATGCTATTGTGACACGGAAAAAAGCACATGGAACGGGGCTTGCAGAACGCGCAACGATGGAAATACTGAAATATGCATTTAATGATCTTGGTCTCCATCGGATATATTTGACTGTTTTGTCTGACAATGTAGCAGCCAGAAAGCTTTATGAGAATTGTGGTTTTGATCTGGAGGGAGAATTTCAGGATATGATAAGGCTGGGGGGCAGATATCGGAATCAGGCATGCTATGCGATACTCAACTGGAAAGAGAAAAATGCAGAGAGAGTGATAACTGTGTGATCGTATCTTAGGCAAGTGAACAAGCATAAAGAATAAAAAGCACTAAGGTGGACAATATGTATACTAGGGAAGAAAATGAGAACATCATTATAGAGAATCAAAATGAACTCGAAATTGAATGGCAGGAGGAAGCTCAGATTTATCCAATGGATGGAATTAAAGTTGATAAGGGATTTTATACTGTATTTGAACTAAAGAGAAGGTTTGATTCAAAAGAGAAGCGGATCATTCTGGACAGTGAATTTCAGAGAGAAGATGTCTGGAAATATGACCGAAAATCAGAATTGATTGAGAGTGTATTGATGGGACTGCCTCTTCCTATTTTTTACTTCAATCAGGATAAGTATGGGAAAATAATTGTAGTGGATGGCAGACAGAGGCTGACAGCTTTGTTTGAATACATGAATGACACATATCCACTAATAAAATTAAAAATATTACCTCAGCTGAATAACTTAAAATTTTCCCAGCTGCCGCCTCATTTGGCAGGCAGATTAGAGGATTATCAGATTCAGGCCCATGTAATCCTGCCTCCGACGCCAGAAAGAATCAAGTTTGACATTTTTGATCGGGTTAACCGTGGGGGAATGCAGTTGAACAAACAGGAAATCCGAAACGCGCTTTATCAGGGGGAAGCGACCCGTTTTCTAAAAAGAATTGTGGAATCGGATGTATTTAAGAAGGCGACTGGAAATGCGTTTATCAATGAGAAGAGAATGAAGGACAAATATCTGATTACTAGGTTTGTGTCATTATTTCTATACAAGATGGAGATGTTGGAGGATGACGAAGGAAATCCATATGTATATCATGATGATATTGATGATCTTCTCGGACGCGGGATGGACACGCTGAATAGACTGTGGATTGCAGGAATCATGGACATTGAGCATTTGGAAATAATTGTGACAGGCTCACTTAAAAAATCATTTTTCTATTTGGGAGAAGACGCATTTCGGCTGAGACAGGAAGGTAGAAGAAGTCCGATCAATATGAATGTGTTTGAGACAGTCATGTTTATGATGATGAATATTCCTATGAATAGTAAGCAGATCAAAGACAAGGTACAGGAGACATACCACAGACTTGTTACCAGTGAAGAATTTAGAGACAATATAGGCAATCACCGCGACAGCGCTGCAAAACTTGAATGGCGGTTAAACAAGTCAATACAAATAGGTGAAAGTATGAGTAGTATTTTATCATCTAAGGAGGTGGCATATGATTAACAGCCTGGAAATCAACAATTTGAAATGTGTAAAGAATATCCAGATGGAATGCAGGAATCTCAATGTCCTGATTGGCACAAATTCATCTGGAAAATCAACAATACTACAGGCGCTGCTTCTGTTGGGGCAAAATCTGGAGCCTGTCGAAGGGTTAAATGGAAAATTGGTGGAGCTTGGGAAATTCGAGGATGCCAAGTGTATTTACAGTGCGGATAAAGAACTAGATATCACTATAAATAGTGATAACAATAGTTGCATCAAGACAAAGATGGTATTAGATCGTGATAGTGAAAGTTATTTCGTTCATACAGAATGCAGTGTAGGACAACCGATCGAAGAATGGCAGAAGAGATTAAGTATTAAAAAAAGAAGACTTCAGTATTTATCCTGTCATAGGATTGGCCCTCGCAAGGTATACCCCAGGAATATGACATTAGATGATGTGATCGGTATTGATGGCGAGTATGCAATGTCTTATCTAAATCAACATGGAAAGGATATTGTGGAATCAGAAATGTGTAAGGGCAATGTTGATTTTACACTGCTTGGACAAATGAACTGGTGGCTTTCCTATATTATGGATTCTACAATTATGACAGAAGATATCAGCGGGACGGATTTGATCAAGGTTTCCTATCAAATGAATGACATGGAAAATATAAGACCAGGAAATATCGGAGCCGGAATTAGTTATCTGATTGCAATTTTGGTAATGTGTCTGTCTTCGCCCAAGAAGGGAGTACTCATTATCGAGAATCCAGAAATTCATCTCCATCCGTCTGCGCAGGCAAAGTGTGCGAATTTTTATATTTTATTTCTGCAAGAGATAGACAGATTTTTGTGGAAACACATAGCGATCATATTTTTAATGGGTTCCGTGTCGGGATAGCAACAAAAAGTATGCGGGAAGAATTACTCAACATTCAGTTTGTCTATTTAAATGAACAGCATTTGGCGGAAGCGATCAAGGTGAAGATCGGAAAAATGGGAAAGATAGAAAACCAGAGAAAAGATTTGTTTGATCAGTTTGATCTGGATCTAAACAAAATGATAGGATTATAGAAAATGGAATTGATACTAAATGATTTGTCCCTGCATGGGCAGTTTGCAGAACTAGACGATTTTGAGGATTATTTTATAGAGTATCTGAATAAACCGATTGATTTTATCATAGACCAGAGAATACCTTTGTTAAAAAAGCAAGATACATTTAATCGCAAAATTACAAAAGACACCACAATGTATACATATTTTAGGGAGGCATCTAATAGGACAGTTGCAACAATTATTAAGAAAAAAATTGTTGATATGGCCATTGATGAACCTTTTTGGGATACAAATGATAGGATGCGGTCGAAACCAGATATAAAAAATTATCAGTATCCTGATAAACAGTCAGAGCCCAACTGTTTTACGGAGGCAATCGAGCGGAAGTGTCCGCTGTTGTCCATACAAAAGGATAACACGGCAGAAGAGAGAATAGAGTGTTATCGGGATCAAGAGTCCGTTGAGATAGCCAATATAATAAATGTCAATACATTCTTGAACGCGTATATCAAGGAAGGCATACATAACATACGTTATGTAATTGAGCATTATCAGCTGAGCAAGACAATAAGGTGTGCGGAAGTATCCGGCAGATGCTATACAGAAAGTGCACTGTTGGAAAATAATCTCAATGAGCAGGACATACGAAAATTTCTGGATAATATTCAGACATTGATTGACGACAAATCAAACGGTCGTAAGACACACTGGTGGGATAGTATAAAGGATGATATATGTGAGTACCGTTTGAGTGTTAGTGATGGAAGAGAATTGAGGGTGTTGTTTCAGTGGGGAGAAGAATTGACTTTCCTGAATGGATTTATTAAGAAAACAGATAAAACTCCCCCGAGAGAAATAGAACTGGCTGAAAGGATAAAAAATAAATGAATTCAGTGAGGCAAAATCAAGTATCGATCATCGTATTTTCCAAAGGACGCCCCCTGCAGATGCATGCGTATCTTGAGAGCTTGTTAAGATTTTCGGACGCAAAACAGGAAATGGTCACAGTGCTATACTGTGAGACTGAGCAGATCAGATATGAAAAGCTGCTACAGAGTTTTCCGCAGGTAAATTGGGTAAAAGAAAGTAAATTTGAGTCAGATTTGAAGCAGATTATATCAGATGCAGGCGAATATATCATGTTTGGCTGTGATGATGTTGTGTTCACTGGTAAGTTTAGTTTAGAAAAAGCAAGTGAATACTTGCATAACAATGCCCAAGTCTTTGGCTACAGTATGCGTCTTGGTGAAAACATAAAGCCAGTGCCGCCCAATCTTTCATCAGATGAAACGGTACTTGAGTGGAAATGGAACTGTGCATATCAGCACTACAATTACCCATGGGAACTGGACTGCACTTTGTATCGTAAGGAAGATGTGGTTCGAATGGCGATGGAGGAAGAAAACGCCATCAAGAATCCCAATTATTATGAGGCAATGATAACACCTGACAATAGGGAGACGCGCATTGTGCGTCCTAATATGGCATCGAATAAACAGGCGGGGTGCGCCATTGTCATAACAGTCAACAGGGTGCAGGAGACGCATCAAAATGGTTTTGATGACAGCATGCTCACGGATATCTATTCTTTGGATAGACTCTACAATGACGAGGACAATACCCTTGATATCGAAAAGATTGCGTCTATGGACAATCGTATGATTCATGTGGGAGCAGAGTATTTCATATTGAGAAAGGAAGCAACGGGCTATTCGCTAAACCGTCTGCGGAAAAAGAAAGCAAAGGAATTTGCAAACAAGCTTATGAAACTTCCCAAACGCATAGACAGACATTTTGAGAGAAAAAAGTATGAGAAAGGTAGATATGCAGGTGTACTTAACATTTTGAACACAGATGAAACACTTGCGTTGATGGAAAATGAGAAAATAAGTATATTGCGATACGGAGATGGTGAGATAGCGATTATGCAAGGAAACTCCATACCTTTTCAGGAGTATGATCCCAGACTTGCAAAACGCCTTAGAGAGCTCTTGAAAACAAATATTGATGGGCTTAAGATCGGTTTGCCGTATTACTATATGCATCCCGTAAAACAGTTAAACGACTTTACGGCAAAGTTTGCTAAATCACTTGCTGCGCAGCGGAGATTTTTGTGTAAAAACTGCAGTAGAGACATGTTCTATGTGGATACTTGCATCACACAGGTATACCAAACATATGAGAAATACGATTTTAAGAAATACTATAAACGGATGCAGAAGCTTTTAGGGGACTGGCATGTGACAATTGTGTGCGGTGAAGGTGTATTCGACAAGCTTGAGCATAAGGCGTATGATGTGTGTAAGTCAGTGGAATTTGTGATTGCGCCTAGTATGAATGCTTATGCAGAGTATGATAGACTATTACATGATGTTATGAAGACAAGCAAGAAGAAACTGGTGTGCATTGTGCTTGGACCAACAGCAAAAGTTCTTGCTTGTGATTTGCACAAAAAGGGATATCAGGCATGGGATATGGGGCACTATTTCAAGGATTACGATGCATATATGAGAAAGAAGCCAAGGACAGAGACAGAGATTATGCAGTTTTATAGGCCAGATTAGGGTGTTCTGCACGGAAGGATTAGTACAATGTTAAAAAAAGTCAGTTATGTCTTGGACAGGAGACAGAAAATCAACTTAGGGATACTTCTTGTAATTATATTAATTGGCGCTTTTGTGGAGCTTTTGGGAGTGTCGGCAGTTGGGCCGCTGATCAATGTGGCAATGGAACCAGATCAGATGGATGAGAAGTGGTATTTTGTGTTGATCAGTCAATATACAGGAATTGCAGACGCGAATCAGATGATTGTGTTTCTTGCATTTGTACTGATTGTGGTCTATATAATGAAAAATATTTATGTGACGGTGATGTACAGCCTGCAGTACCGATTTGTTTTTAACAATCAACAGCGGCTGTCTGTGAGGATGATGAAAAGTTATATGCAGCAGGATTATCTTTTTCATGTTTCCAAGAATGTCGCAGAATTCCAAAGAAACATCACAAGTGATGTCAATGGTTTTTTTACAGTGGCGTTGAATGCTTTACAATTTCTCGCAGAATTTAGTGTGAGCACGGTGCTTGTTGTATTTTTGCTTGTCCAGGACTGGGTGTCTACTCTGGCGGTTGCTTCCCTGTTGTTTCTATTTATGGGCTTTTTTACTCTATTTTTCAGGGAAGTTCTTGTAAAAATTGGAGAGCAGAGCAGGCAGGCAAATGTTATGGTAACAAAGTGGCTCTTTCAGGCATTTTCAGGTATTAAGGAGATAAAGGTAGCGAACAAGGAAAGCTTTTTTATAACCAATTATGATAAAAATTACAAGGATTATGCGAGAGTACAAAGGCAGCAGTCCATACTTACATACCTTCCCAGGCCTGTTATGGAGACGGTGTGTATATGCAGCCTGATGATAGCAATGATCATAAAAATCGTGGTGGTGAAGAGCGATATCACTTCCTTTGTCACTACCCTATCTGTATTTGCAGTTGCTGCATTTCGTATGCTTCCCTCATTTAATAAGATCACAGGATATATCAGTGGCATGATGTTCAACAAATCGGCGATTGATTCTGTCTACAAGGATTTAAGGGAGATTGAGCAGCTTATGGCTCAAAGGACTGCTGACCATAAGGATACACAAAAGGTTACCTTCAATGATACGATTTGTTTCAACAGTGTGTCATTTCGTTACCCTAAGTCTGAGAAATGGATACTAAAAGACACCAGTCTTGAGATTAAGAAAAACACATCTGTGGCATTAATTGGAGCATCGGGCGCAGGTAAGACAACAGCTGCCGATCTGATACTCGGAATACTCGAACCACAGGAGGGGAAAATCACGATAGATGGGGTTGATATAAACAGATGTATGACATCGTGGCATGAAGATGTAGGTTATATTCCACAGGTAATCTACCTTATGGATGATAATATACGAGCGAACATTGCTTTTGGAATACCAGAGTCTGAGATTGACAATGATGCAATAGAGAAGGCCTTGCGGGAAGCTCAGCTTGACCGATTTGTGTATTCCCTGCCGGATGGGCTTGACACCATGATTGGAGACCGTGGTGTGAAACTTTCTGGTGGACAGAGACAGCGAATAGGTATTGCAAGGGCACTTTACCGCAATCCAAATGTACTAATACTCGACGAGGCGACCTCAGCGCTTGACAATGAGACTGAGAAAGAAGTGATGGAGGCGATCAATGGTCTGCATGGAACGAGGACACTCATTGTAATAGCACACAGGTTGAGCACAATCAGGAAATGTGACAAAATATATGAGGTTGGCAATGGAGGATTTACGGAGAGGATAAAATCGGAAGTAATATAGTTTAATATGTTTAAAGAGATATAAAGAACATAGAGAGGAAAAGAATATGTTAATGATAAACAGACAATGTATTGATACATTAAAAGGTCTAGGAATTTTAGGGGTTGTTTTAGTTCATTATGGGCTTGAAGGCACAGGTATACGGGGGGGGGGAATAGTATTTAATGGAGCCAGAGGTGTGCAGTTGTTATTTATCATTTGTCTCTTATCAACAGCACCCAGCACACGACCCCGACGCTGCTCTCGGATGCCTGCAGA
>JAIEEY010000203.1 GCA_029067205.1 Lachnospiraceae bacterium | reverse complement strand
CATACTGCGCCGTCGAACCTCGTGCTGCGTCGTCCCGGGCGGAGGCGTACCATGCTGCCAGGGAGAAGTCCGTTTCCGCCAGTTCCCCGACAAGGCTGCTCACGAAAGCGGACGGCTCATCAACGGCGGGAAGCGGGGTGTTGAGATCAGCATAGTCCCACAAAACGATTCCCTCTTCGTCCAGAGTTTCGTTGAGCGGCGGGTCCTGCGCTTTGCTGGTGGTTACAGTGAAAGTGCAGGGATGTCCGCAGATCTGCTCTATGGCAAGGCGCGCTGCGTTGATGCCGCTTGCCGATTCCTGACAGCTTGTGGCACAGCGGGCTACGCCAGACGTGTTGCCATTTTCACGCATGCTGCGCGCCGCATTGACAATACTCTCAGAGCTGGAAGCAAGATAATCGACATTGGGTGTCAACTGCTCAAATACCGCCATACGGCAAAGCTCCTGTGCGCGCTCGTTATTGAGATCTGCGGCAGCGCACACGGCGAGACGCTCCAGTTCATAGGGATCGGCGTCCGCCATAAAGCAGCAGAAAATCCATGAGGGTTCCGCCCAGCTGCAGTCGTTGTAATCGCCGGCTTCCAGGACTTTGTAATAACATTCGCCCGCTTTCTGCCAGCGCCTTTGCTTAAAATAATAATCGCCCAGATCATTGTAGGCAGCGGCATTGGTTGGATCAGATGCAAGTCCCAGCGCAATATATTTTTCCGCTTCTTCTTCCTGTTCAAGATCAAGATAGGTCAATCCGGCGAAGGTATACCTTGAGGTGGTTCCTCCCCGGGCAAGTCCTTTTAAGATGACTTCCAGCGCTTTTTCTGGTTCTTTTTGGTGGCGGTAGAGATTACATTCCGCAACGTATCTGTCGGAGGTTTCATTCCTGTCTTTGCACACGGTAATACTGTTAAATGTATTGTGGCAGAGTGTCCACAGGTGTTCCCGCAGAGACTCTTCACAGCGGTCGATTGTGAACAGAATCGCAGCGATAAAGGCACAGACGGCCTCTTCCCCTGCCTTGGCAACAAGGTTTTGGTCACTGAGCCATGCGGATAAGGGTTCCGTGCTGTCCTCCTCTCCATTCCATAGACAGGAGGCATAGTAGTGAAGCGCTTCCTGCACATTTCCAGTATAATATAGGTGTTCAGCCCTCTTTACAATATCTGATTTCATATGTTCGTCGCCTCCCTTCTTAATTTGGATACAGACTGTTGTGGATATTGATCGCCCATGACAGATCATAGAGATGGAACAATCCGTCATCGTCTGCCAGTTCTTTGTCCTGCAAAATATTCATGCAGAGCTGGTAGGCAGTGTCGTTGATTCCGCGGGGAATGATATCTCCGTTCGTTAGGTAGATGTAAAACTGATAGACGTCCTCCGTATAAGCATCTTTTGCATCTTCCTGTGTTGACATATATATCGTATCATCCATCTGCTCTGCGCCTTCCGGGTGCAGCAGATCCATAAAGAAACCGTTCCACACTTCAAAGCCCTTTGCCTGCAGGCTTCCGATAATAATTGGTTTCAGGAGCTGTATCGCCTTGTCGTTCAAACCATACTGATGGATGCGCATCTGTTCTGCCATTGCATGGAAATTGCCGACTGCCCGGTGTTCCATTCCATCTAGGGCAAGTCTTGCAAGGAATCGGTTCATGTGCGGGAGAAGCTGGTCGGGATTCTGGCTCTCGATACCTGGCACCAGTACGGCGGCGATGCCATACTCCCTGTCAATATAACGGCTCGGATAAGAGATTTCTGCCTGTGTCTGGCACTGGGGGCAGACTGGGTGGAAGAAAGCGCCCTCGTCTAAGATCTGCCTTCCCTCCGGCCATAGAAGCGTGTCGATGCAGTTGATCCGCTGCGCGGGGAATACATTGTTACAGTGCTGGCACTGGACAGTTGTCTGGGCTGCTGCCCATGGATTTTTGGTCATGTGAAGTTTATTCAACAGATGCACCTCCTCAGTTAGTATTGCCAAGCAGTTATTTTTTCAGTTCAAAGTTTTTCTGCCTGATTATAATTATTATAGTATGGACTTTGGATACTGTCAAATCATTACAATTTACGCGAGGGCATGAATTGGTATACGGCGTTGCCTTTAAGGGAAAAGAGCATTTGAGCTTATAGGAAATCATGCAGAATAAGGACAAAAACCGACAGAAAGAGGACAATGAATCCTTTCTGCCGGTTTTTTGTTGTATACTGAAAAATAAGGCTGTACAATAGGGATAAATAGACATGCGACAGATAATAAAGGGGAGATGTATATGTATGGTCTGAGTGTTGAAGATACGTCATACCATATTGCGATCGTTGATGATGAAAGAAAGGAGGGAGAATTTTTAGGGGGCTTAATAAAAAAGTATTTTGAAAGATATCCCGACAAAGCATACGAAGTCTGTATCTATCAGGATGGTGAGCAGTTGATGATGGAATTGGCGGAGTGGAAATATTTTGACCTGTTTTTTCTGGATGTGGAGATGGAAGATCAGGTGAATGGGATTGAGCTGGCGTACAGGATACATGACCGTTATCTGGAGCCAGTGATCGTGTATGTGACGAATCATCTGGAATGTGCACCGGAGGCGTTTGAGGTAAATGCATTCCGGTTTATTCCAAAGAGAATGCTGGCTGAAAAGATTGCAGAGGCGCTCGACCGTGCACTGGAAAAAATCGACCGGATTGACCAGCGGGCCTATGTGGTTGATACGCCGGACTGTGTCACAAAGATACTTTTTAAAAACATTGTCTTTATCCAGAAGGATGGAAAATACATCAATATCCATCACAGGAATGGTGCGTGCAGGGAGAGAAAAACGCTCGCAGAGGTTATGAATGCGCTTGCGTCAGCCGAATTTATATATGTGGATAAAAGCTATGTCGTGAATCTCAGGCAGATTGAATCCATCAAGAAAGATCAGCTGGTATTAAAGGATGGCAGTATACTCAGAATAAGCCGCCCAAGATACAAAAAGGTTCGGGAACAGTTGATTGCTTACTGGCGGAGAGAACTATGATTATAAAAAGTGTATGCGGTGTGCTCGAAACATTTATGGAATTGGCGTTCAGTGTGGGGATGTTCGTAGAAATATGTGGGAGAGAAAAGCTTAGGGGAAGACTGGCGAAGGTTTTTGCTGGAATGATATGGGTCGTGTACATTGCAATAGCGCTTCAAACGAATATTATTCTACTGCAATGTCTGCCGGATGTGTTATATTTTACCATGCCATTATTATGCCTAAGTCTTTGTATATTAATGCAGCAGGAATATCGGCGGGCAATATCGTGGAGTATTTTTGTAAGTGGTACGATATTGATGCTGCGTCTGCCAACAGTATTAATTTGTGCAGTAATATACAACTTAAGTTATTTGGAGTGTATCGTAAGTGGTTATCAGTGGACGAATATTAATATTTTGTTAATAGAAGCTGTTGTATTTGCTTATTGTATACGGAAAAGGAACGTACTTGGTGAATGTATTACCAAATTGCTATTTCAAAATGTGTTTTTGTTACTTACGGGATTCATAGAAATTGTAATCATACTTTATGTGATTAATGTTGACTGGGAAAATGGGTATGATATAAATTCAATTATTTTGATGAC
>JAIEEY010000202.1 GCA_029067205.1 Lachnospiraceae bacterium | reverse complement strand
ATAAAATTTTCTAACGACATTGTTCTGCTCCCATGTTCGATCCGCTTTATAGAATCAACTGAAAGCTCCGCTTTCTCCGCCAGTTCAAATTGGGTTAAATTTTGCTTTTTTCGGTATAATTTCACGCTATCGGCAATAATATATTTTATATCCTTCATTTTCTGATTCTCCATTCTTTATATTTATTTGTGTGATGAAGAATCTGCAGGCGGTCCTCTTTTCGACCTTCGTATGTATACGTCCTGATAAATCAGCATTTTTCGACAGAAACAAAAAAAGAGTACCCTGCACCGACCTGCCATGTCGATTTAGGTACTCGTAAACTGCTGTATTCAGTTTGAAGGAATATATTGTACTGGATTGCCCATTTCAAATATCCCCTATATACAAATCTATGCAAAAGAAATATCATCAAAATTTATGGCATAAAAATACACCTAACAACAGCTATATGTTATCAGGTGTAATCTAAATAATCCTTTTCATACGTTTTATGTTGTGTTTTTGCACAACAGATTACATCATACCAAAAATGAATTGGAATAACAGGGGCTTTGCAGAAAACGGACTTTTTTTGCAGAAAACGGCAAAAGTCCTTTCGCAACGGTTATACCTATACGAAAGGACTTTCTCTAAATAAAATTAAACCATTTCTGGAATGTTCATAAATTCATCTAACAAAATTGGAGTTGTACTTATTCCTAAAAATTCATAAATTTCCTTTGCCTTTTCACATAAAGTAGTATCTGTAGTTACAAAATAAGTACATTTTGAAGCAAAAGAAAGATGATCATTATCATAATATCCACTTCTAATCGTTCTAAAACTTTTTTTATCATATATCGGATATATTGCAGCAGAGTTATTTTTATTTTTGACCTTATCTCCATGTAGCCCTAACACGTTAAGCAACCCTGCCATTGATACTATTGCCGCTCTAAGCCTATTAAAATTTTTATCATCATCTTTAAACATGTTTTTATATTCTTTAATACTTTGTTTTTCAATTCCAACGTACATTAATATCATGTTCAGATCATCTTCATCCGGCAAATTTGGATTGAGTTTTGTTCCAGTTTCATCCTTCACATTTTCTATTATTTCTTGGATAGAAGATGTACCTATTGCTTTATCTCTCTGCTCGTCATGTATATGTAATGATAAAAGTTCACGTGCTTCAGCTACAATGCACTCTCTTTCTTCTGCAGCTTGATTCATTTTCTGGTATCGTTTTGTCTGCCTTAATCTTGCATCAATATCCTCTATACATATCACTATTTTTTTGTTCTCATCTAATACGGCAATTTCCCCATGTGTCAATGATTGAATACTTTGTATTCTTTTCAATTCGTATTCCTCATTATTCATACGCAATACTTCTTCTAAATGAGTGCCACTGTATATCAAATCTATTTCTTTCTGTTGTGAAAGACGATTTAGAAATTCTTTAATCTTCGGTTCTTTTTCGTACCGATCATACACATTGAAATCCAAATATACAGTTATATGACCGTCAATATTAACATCTGATGACTCAATCTGCTCATTCATTCTTAATGCATCTGCACAGCTCCAAATTTCATCCGTATTTCTTGCCTTCTTCCAAAAGTAAACAAATTCTTGAAGTTGATGCTGCTCCTTACTATAAAGATATTTACAAGTGTTTTCCAGACAGGCAATATATTCTATACAGGCATCACAATCTGTACACCGTCCAATAAGTTCATCATATATTAATGATAAAAATACATGATATTGCAATTCCATATACATTGATTCCAGCTCTTGCGGATCAGAAAGCTTACACGCTAAATCTAAAAGAGAAAATAATTCATGTGGTAAAATCCGGCATATATCACACCTCATTTTATCCGTATCAGGTTCTATTTTGTTGATTTGCAATAAATTTAATATATTTGTCAACGTGTTCACAAATATATATTTGTTTTCACATCCACATTCGCATAAGATTTCATCATAGTACACCTTCATTAGCCAATAATAACTCTGTAATTCTAAAAGAGTTGCACGTCTATTATCTGATCCCGCCTCTGATTTCTCGTACTCATTTTTTAGTATAGTAATATGCGCCAATATCCGTTTACAATAATAACAATTTCTAAGATTTTCCTCCATCTTATCCCTCTCCAGTCTTACTTACTTTTTATACTTTATCCTATCACAATCTCTTTTAATATATAATTTTTATAATATTAAATCCCCTTGAGCAAGACTTCCGTCTAACCCAAGAGGACAATTATTATATTGACATATACTTCACATGTTACAATACCTCATTTAATACAAGCCGCCTTAATAACTATAAGCAACTTTTAATGTTATCGTTACTGTTGAAGCCGGATAGATGTTTCCATTATAAGATACACCATTATTTTTAATCCATATCGTCCATGATCCAGACGGATTTTCTCCTTCAAATCCAGTTATGGTAATGGTTCCACTTTTGGTCGGTCCAGAGATAGATTTTACTGTTCCCTTCGGACTTTCAACATAAATCGTATACGGATCGGTTCCACTAGCTACATTACAATACAGCTCCACCTTAGTTATAGAAGGATCACCTACCGAAATACTTCCTGATGTAACTGTGCTATATCTTGAAATTCCGCCACTAATTGCATTCAGTTTCACTGTTGTTTTACTGAAATTATTGGTAGCAGCAAGCACAGGTGTTACAAACATTAAGCAAGCCATCATACAAGCCATAACAGCCGTAAAAACTCTCTTTGTTACTCTTTTCATTTTATGTTCCTCCTCTAAAATTTGGAATAATTAGTGAAATACATGCCATATAAAACATATTATATTCTTGTATCCACTGATACCGATGTCAGTGAACTTCCTGATTTCTTCAAATTAGCTTCCACAGATTCTCTTGTAATGCCGTCCAATGCTCCAGATGGAATCGGCTTCCCAATTTCCCAACTTGAGTCTGCCTGCTTTGCTGCGGATATAAATGCCTTTCGATATGCTCTTTCATACTGTTCCATAGTATATCCCGCTGCTAATCGGTCATCTTTCTTCGTCTTTCTGTACAGATTGTCATATACATCCCTGCGCTTTGTTGTATCTCCGTTTAAAACACCATTTTCACGTAGGAATTCCTTCTTCGTCTGCTCAAACATCTCATCCTTGCTGCTCTCCGAAATGGAAATGATACGCTTCTGGCGACTAGCATTTTCATCCGTCAGAACAAGTCCGGCGAGTCCGTTTCTTGGATTGATAAAATCACCATCTTTATCATAACATTTCATCGAATTTTTAATGCACTGGATATTTGTGTACATTGCACCGTTTCCATTCTGCATCATTTCTTTTATTGCAGCCTTATATTGAGCGCTGTTCGTATCAATACCAGCAGCTCTTAATTGTGCTTTCACAGAACTGCTATTTAACTGCGATAATTGAAAGCTACCTATAGCACTTGTGCTTTTCATGCCTTTCGTTCCAAACATTTGCTGAAACAAAAAGCCATAATCTGTAATTTTTGACATAAATTCGTCCTCCTTGATAAACTCAACCACTACCGGCTAAAGCCGGTAGGTTCAATGTGCTGCTAAAGCAGCCTAAAGTGTGCTCCCTAAAGGTT
>JAIEEY010000201.1 GCA_029067205.1 Lachnospiraceae bacterium | reverse complement strand
CATATGTAAATTCCTTCATATTCTTCTTTCCTTTCTTAATATCAAATTTCAAAAATTAAATGTTTTTACATTCCTATTTCATCTATGTCAATTACATTTCAGTTTATTATTCTATGAAAGCAATTTAAACAGCAATTGCTATCTATAACACATCTGAAAATCTAATTGCATGCCAGTACGATTCGCATATCGTACTCTACTGTAAATTATTCTATTCCATTTTCTAAGTTCTCGAATACTTGTTTTATTTCCTCTCTCGTCGCCAGCAGCTCAGAAAAGGCACTGGCGCTTCCCGCTGAAATTCCCATACGGAATGCATAATCATAGTCCTGTTTCTTAGTCCAGCCTGCCACAAATCCGGCAACCATGGAATCCCCGGCACCCACCGCGTTGACCAGCTTTCCTTTCGGAGCCGCAAGCATATGAACTGTGCCTGTCTCATCCACAAGGACTGCTCCCTGCCCGGACATCGACACCAGCACATTTCCTGCGCCTTTCTCCTGAAGCTTCTTCGCGTATGGGACGACTTCTTCCCTTGTGTTGAGCGTCACGTCAAAGATTTCTCCCAGCTCATGGTTGTTTGGCTTGATCAGAAATGGATGATACTGCAAAACATTCAACAGCAGATCTTTTGTCGCATCCACGACAAACAGCACCCCTTTTTTCTGAAGCCGCTGCAGAATATCGCTGTAGATGGAATCCGGCAGACTCTTCGGAATACTGCCCGCCAGAACCAGAACATCGTTTTCCTTGAGCTGGTCCAGCTTCCCGAACAACGCATCCACATGAACCTGATCAATCTCTGGTCCCATGCCGTTAATCTCTGTCCCGTCATAGTCCTTCAATTTGACATTAATGCGTGAAAATCCGCTGTCAATATGGATAAAATCCGTGAGCAGCCCCATCTTCTGTACTTCCCGCTCAATCTGATCTCCGGTAAAGCCCGCTGTAAAGCCCAGTGCCGTATTTTCTATCCCCAGATTGCTCAAAACGATTGATACGTTGATTCCCTTGCCGCCGGGGAACATCTGCTCCCCGGTGGTGCGGTTGGTCATGCCCATCTCAAAACCGTTCATGGACACGATGTAATCCAGTGACGGATTAAATGTTACTGTGTAAATCATGCCTGCTTTCCTCCAAAATGTTCAAACAGCATATCCTCTGCCTCTTTTGACCAAAGTCCCCTGTGACGCTTGCAGCATGCGTCCAGTTCCTTGAAGAACGGATCTTTCTCTCCCAGTCTGCCAAAATCCTCGATGGCTGTCATCGGCATATCAAACTGGATATAGGCGAGTTTCTTTCCACCTGGAATGTTTGGCAGATTGTTGGTGGTCTCCACGATCGAGTCAATACCGCCGACATGTGTCACCATCACCGCTGAGTTGATCTCTCCTGCTGCCGACTTTGCGATCGCCTCTTTCATATCGTCCGTATTTCCGCCCGTCGAGCCCATGATCTTTGTCCGCGCATAGTGGCAGTTGTAGAGGTTCATATTTGCCGAAAACTGCGTGTCGGTCGGACCTGCAAAGAAGTTCAGGCAGCCGTCCACTGCAAGGAGCTGGTCGCCCATCTCCGCAATGCTCTTCACCGGTGCATACACAAAGACATCACTGTATCCGATGCCCTCTGTGATCGCGCGAAGCTCCGCAATTGGATCATCCATATTTGCAGTGTTGACATAGTGCAGTTCAACACCTTTCTCTTTTGCCTCTTCCTCAGAAATCACTTCCCTTGCACGCGCAATCTTGGCATCATTGATATCTGTTACGACAATTCTTTTAGGCTTATTTTCAAAGGCAAGACCATAGCTGATCGCTCCGAGCCCCATCGGCCCGCATCCGCCTAGAATCAGGATATTGCCGCCTGCCAGCGTTCCCATCTTGTGCTCGTATGAGAGATGCTCTGTGTGATAATTGCTGTGATATCCGCCGATACAGCAGCTCATCGGTTCACCGAGCGACGCCTCGAAATAGCTGTCTCCGTCATACTCCCATATGCAGCCTTTTTCGATTACATCATTTGGGAAAATGCAGTATGTTGCTGCTCCTCCGAAAAATTCATAGGAGTATCCCGGTGATTCCATCTGCCCCGGAATCGCGGGCTGCTGTGCAAACTTTTTCCCCTCATGGAACTGATCTTTCCACTTTGCACCCACCTTGACAATATCACCTGTAAACTCATGACCGATAATGACAGGGTGCTCCGCCACATTCTCCGGCACACGCTTGTGGTCCTTCCCAGCCTGCACCATCTTCCAAGTCGACATGCAGATGCTGTCGCTCACAACCTTCACCAAAATCTCATCGTCCTTAATCTCAGGAATCTCAAATTCCTCCAGTCTGATATCATGTGCTCCATGAAGTCTGACACCTTTTACTTTCATTGTAGATTACCTCCTCCTTAATTCAAACGCTCCAATATCCAATCAACATCATTTGTCGTTTTTAATGTCTCCAAAACCTCTTCATCTTCCAGCATCTCGCAGATCTTGCTCAGCAGATCCAGATGTTCGTCGCCAATGCCTGCAATGCCAAAGACCAGCTGCGCTTTCTCATCACCGAAATCAACACCCTCCGGGTACTGTATCAATACAATACCTGTCTTCTTGACGGTATCCTTTGCCTGCGAAGTGCCGTGCGGAATGGCCACACCCATACCCATATAGGTGGACACCAGCCGCTCCCGCTCCTGCATGGCATCGACATAGGAGTGGTCAACATAGCCCAGCGCTGCCAGAAGCTCACCTGCTGCCTGTATCGCTTCCTCTTTTGATACCGGATTCTGATTCAGTTTTACGCCGTCTCTTACTAAGATTTGCTTTTCATTCGATTCTGATACGGCGGCCTGCGCATTTTCATCGGGCTGCTGCACCTGATTTTCTTCTGTCTTTGCCGGTTTCTCTGCCACTTGTTCTTCTGCCTGCCCGGACTTCTGCGCGGGGCTATCTCCTGTCTCCTGCCCCTGCTTTTGCGTCAGCTGTTCATACAGTGCGTCCAGCGCCGGATCTGCAAGGAAATTGTGCAGTGTCACGATCTGCGCCTGCGGTACGGACTTTCTGGCGCGTTCCACCAGTGTAATCTGGACAACCGCGATGTCACAATCCGACGGAATCGTATCAACAGAGGTGTTGATCACTGTCAGATCTGGTCGCTGCGCCTTGATCCGGTTCCTGAACTTTGTTGCCCCCATCGCGGAGGAACCCATTCCTGCATCGCAGGCGAATACAACTTTCCTGACACCCTCCGCCTTTGCGATCGTCACCGGCTCCGCATTTGCATTCACATTTGTCCCTTTTGCTTCCGCCTTTCTGTTTGCCACTTCCTCCTGCGCCTCCTCAAGGCTCTTGCCCTTGGACATGCGGATAATCACGGATGCGATGGCAAAGGAAACTGCTGTCGCTATGAGGACACCCACAAGAACCGAAACCATGCTGTCTCTCGACGCCATCATCATATATGCGATGAGGGAACCGGGCGATGCAGGTCCAACCAGTCCGGCGTTCGTCAGGTTATACCAGAAAATCGCTACAATGTTGCCCACGATCGGCGCGATGATCACCAGCGGATTCAGCAGGATATAAGGAAAATAGATCTCATGAATACCGCCTAACAAA
>JAIEEY010000200.1 GCA_029067205.1 Lachnospiraceae bacterium | reverse complement strand
ATACTAACCTCACGAATTTCTTCTTTTGTCATAGGAACCCTGTCCCTGATAAACTGTCCATCTGCAATACCATGTGTTAATCTTCTTTGTATAGCATACGGATTTTTAACAAAACAAGTATATAAACCTTCCCCTTTCAATTTCATACATTCCAATGGTGTATGATTCTCTATTCGCTGTTCCTCATAGGATAATTGATACCCTGTTATGATTTCGCATTTTTGCATCCCCGCATCTATCAACAGTTCTCCCAACCAGTTTATATCTTTCACACCAGATGTAATCAAAAATGTTTTTGGGCTGCTTCTAATCCGGCGTACAAGGTTGCATATTTTTTTCCCATGTATACTGTAAACAGCCGCATCCTGATAGCTTTCTCCAATGCAGGAAGCCAAATAAGCTACGGAAGAAATACCCGAAAGGATACGCAAAGATGCCTTTAAATGTCCTTCATTGATTTCTTTTTCCAGCGCCGCGTATAAAGACTGACACCCACTATAAAATCCACTATCTCCCGAAAAAAGAATCACAACTTTTTTATTTTCCTTAAATAAATTTCCTTTCTGTATATCATGCAGATAAGGAATGATCTGTTCTGCCTGATAAAAAGGATGCCTTTCTGCTTTAGAGCAGACAGTCTTAAGCATTCTCTCTGCTCCTAATAAAATGTCTGCTTCACTGATCACCCTCTCTACTTCTTTCGTTAGACCGTTTGCATGTCCCATACCAATTCCTGCCAGAATAATTTCCATATTCTCTTTTATCTGATTTTTTGCTTGGAATTTTTCTCCTCCCATATCTTCGAGTTTTTGGCATATTTCAGAAAAAGAATACCCTTCTCCATCTTCGGGACAGCCAATTACAAATATCTTCGTTCCAGTTCTTTTCGCAGCGTTTATTTTTTCCTGATAACCTCCGGGCACACCGCTTTCCTTCGTTACAAGATAAGCTATTTCATATTGGCGAATGATAGCCTCATTCATCTCTGTAGTAAAAGGTCCCTGCATTGCAATAACCTGTTTCCCGCAAATACCCTGCTCTGTACAAAGAGAAAGACTTTCCACACTTGGAAGTACCCTTACATACAGTCTATGCTTTATCCCTTCAGAAACACAGTACTTGTACAATTCCTTACTTCCAGTAGTCAGAAGAATATTTCCTTCCGTATCTTCCAACGCTTTCACACATTCTTCGTTTGTTTCAAAATAAGTAATGCCGTTTTCTTTCTCTGTAATACCGGCTCTTTTCAACCTTAAATAAGGAATTGATATTCCAATCTGCGCCATTTCTTTCAATGCGGCCTGTATATTACAAGTAATCTCCTTGGCAAAAGGATGTGTTGCATCTACCACAACATCAAATTTTCCATTACTCAGGAATCTTTCTATCTGTTCCTGATTCATTCTTCCCTGATGTACTTTTACAAGGGGATGCTGTCTTAAAACAATTTCGCCATACTCCGTTGCAACACAGATCGTATGATTTATTTCAGCCTCTGCAAGATATTCCGATAATTTTCTTCCTTCAGTTGTCCCTGCAAATATCAGTATTTCCGGCAATATTTTCTACTCCTTTCAGTGAAGAATGCCTGCATTTCAAGGCATTCTTAGGTGTGAAGCTTGAAATCACTTAGCGAGGTACTTTCGAGCTTAGTGATTTCCTTCACACTTGTATCCTCGCTTCGTGATTAGTTTCCCATTTATGATTTCAGTTCCTGAACTCCCGATAAATACCGTGGTAAACATATTGACCTCCCTATCCCTTAACTCCTTTAAGGTACAGGTTTCCACTTTCGTTCCGTCTCTTCCTATATTTTCAACATATCCGCAAACTCGTTCTCCCTCCATGCTGCACAGTAAAATATCACATGCCCTCATCAGATAATCCTTTCTTTTATGGCTGGACGGATTATACAGTACAATGACAAAATCACCTTCTGCGGCTGCATGTAACCTTTTTTCAATCGCATCCCACGGTGTCAGCAGATCACTCAGACTTATAACACAGAAATCATGGTTTAGAGGTGCTCCCAGAACTGCCGCACCGCTGCTCGCCGCAGTAATCCCTGCGATAACGTAAAGTTCTGTTTCCGGATAGGCTTTCCCAATCTCATACATCAAAGAGGCCATCCCATAAATTCCTGCATCGCCGCTGCATACAAGGGCAACTTTTTTTCCTTTTTCAGCTTCCTCAAAACACAGTCTGCACCGTTCCTCCTCTTGACGCATCGGTGTGGATAACATTTCTTTCCCCTGAAAACGCCCGCCAAGCAGCTTTAAATATAATGTGTAACCGACAATCACATCTGACTGGTCTAACACATTCACTGCTTCTTCTGTCATCATTTCTTCCCTGCCCGGTCCCATTCCTACGATATAAATTCTATTTGCCATCGAAACATACCTTCCATTCTCTCCTCGCAATCGCAATTGTCATCCCGTTTTCCGCAACTTTTGGAAGAATCAGTTTTCCATCTTCTCCACAGGCTTTCACTGCCGCCCTTTCACAAACATTATCAACGCCAACCTGATCCTTAACAAACAGAGACTTTGTAAAATTTCCGTCTACTTCCTGCAATTCTTCCGCCGTATATGTAATAAATGGAATCCCTTCTTTTCGACACCATTCAATGATCCCCTGTTCATCTCGCTTTTGCAAGATAGAAGACAATGCGAAAATTTGCATGATAGAAATTCCCATTTCATTTATTGCTTTTAAGATAAAATCATCAATTTCATTTACTTTTTTTCCTTTTTTACAGCCGATTCCTATGACATACTCCCGCGGTTTCAGCAAAAGAGAAGTATCAACCATATCATCTTTTGATGTAACCACAACATCAACAAAATCCACAGGTGGATATGGAACAAACCGTATACCTGACTCTGCCCCAATAATTTCATGCCCTGCTTCTATGGACATCGTAATTTCTTTTCCGGCTAATATCTTTGATGATACTTTGACAATCCCATCTTTATTTGCAATATATAGGCTATTCCTTTTTGCAAACAAATCCACAGCAAATTTTTTATTAACATCTGTTGCCGTAGTAATCACGGGTTCTGCCCCTGTTTTCTCTGCTATAAGGTTTGCAAGATCGTTTGCACCGCCCATATGTCCTGATAAAATCGGAATGACATATTTCCCTTTTTCATCCATTACAAGCACCGGAACATCATGTAGCTTATCTGTAAGAAATGGGGCTACTGCCCTGACTGCAATTCCACAGGCACCTATAAACAACAAGGCATCTTGCTCCTGCATCCGTTCCTCTGCCCAATCTCCAACAGATGTTTTTATAAATAAGATGTCTGAATAAATATCGTTATTTATGCTTGCACCACATTTTGTATATAATCCGATTTCTAATTCCCTTTCCAACAATTTTACAATACTTTCCGAAAGTAGTTTTCCATTTTCCGTAAAGCTAATAATACTTAATCTCATTCTTTTCGTTTTGCCTCCCGGTACTCAGTCGAAAAATCCGGCGCATATAACCTTGATTTTCTGTACTGCTGGTGAGCGATTGCATCTCCGACCAATATCAGGGCTGTTTTCGTAATCCTATGTTCTACTGATACATCATATAATGTCTCAATTGTACACAGATATGCTTC
>JAIEEY010000020.1 GCA_029067205.1 Lachnospiraceae bacterium | reverse complement strand
TCTATACTGTTTAACCTATAATATAACCATCATGTCCCCCTAATCCAACAAATATCCTGCCTTATAAGAACATTCCAGATAACTTGGGTTCTGATAATAAATGTCTGTCTGAAAATCAGATATCTTATCACTGATAAAAGAAGAGAAAATTTTCATTAATTCCTCTACTTCCTGTCCGGGTTCTGCACAATCCTCAATCATAATACTATACAATTTTCCAATATCCAGATAACTTGGAATCGTATATTTACATTCTGTAATCGTGTCAAAATCCCCACTTGGGATTTGATACTGTTTGATCACTTCATCACTCACCTGTTCAAAAGTGAGACAATGATTTACTTCTGCGTCATACAACTGTTTTTCAACACCTTCTTTTCCCAATCCTTCTATAATCACTTTACGCCTGTTTTTTGTCTGCCGCGCAATATATTCAATCAGCGAACACACATAAAAAAATCATTTTTATCTCTTTCTGTCATAAACAATATCACTCCTCCCAAAAGTAAGACAGAACCTTTATATATCTTGTTTTTCGTATTTCGGGAAACTCAACAATTTCCTTACTTGCATGATAAAGAATCATATACTATCACCTCAATTCATAACACTTTATGCTAAGTTTTCACGCACAATCTGAATATATTTCATTATACAACGTCATCTGCGGATCAACAACCCACATACCTTGTAAAAATCATACATCCTATGCTTCAGATACTATTTGATAAATCATGTCCACTGTATCTGAAAAACGAATATCTTTTGTAAGAATTTGCTCTGGAATATTATTGATATAGTCCTTCTCCTTCCACCATCTTCGCATCGCTTCCTCACCAAATTCGTCTTTATTGGGTTTTGTGCTATGACGCAACAGAGTCTCGGGATTAATCAACAACGGCAATGCCTTTGTTCCGACACCGTCCTTTACCCACAACATCTCCCGCCGCACAGTATCTTGGGAAATTACCATCGTATTGTACCCAAACTTTTTCTGTAATGCCTTTGATACAGATGTCTTCCCACTGCCAGAATTTCCTCTCAAAATGATTAGTTTTGCCATTATCTTATCCTTTCGTTTGTCATATGTATTTGTGCGCTCTCGTTCATTTCTACAGTTCCCTGTCCTATGCCTTTTCCTACAGCTCCTTAACAATGCAGACTTACCATCTGTACTCCACAATTTCCTCCAACTGCTTTCTCGGTCGTTGTGGTGGGTTTTCATCTGCATATCCCATCGCGATTGCCCCAACAAGCTGAGCTTCCGTGTTCAAATAGGACGTCAGTTCTTTGTATGCAAAACAGGTATTGGCAATCCACAATGTTCCTAATCCCAGCTCCTCTGCTGCCAACAGCATATTTTCAATAGAAGCTCCGATTGACAGCGTATCACAGATTTCGGATACCCGCTCATCATGATCAACAGGCAGAAAAGGGGACTTGGCATTGGTATTCAATACTACAATGATGATTGGTGCCTCCTGCATAATTCTTAACGTATTTTTCGCATCCGGAATCCCATAAGATGACTTGGGCAAATCTGTTATACCCCGCTCTTCCCGCTCCAATCCGACTTCCATCGCCCTAAGCAGCTCCTTTTTATATGTACCACCAAAAACGATATATTTCCACGGCTGCCTGTTCTTGGCAGAAGGCGCAGCCCTGCCCGCATTTAATATTTCTTCTATGAATTCTCTCGGAATGCTTCTGTTCTGATATTTTCTTATACTTCTTCGTTTATGGATTGAACAGATTCCTTTATTCATATAAAATTCCTTTCATCGCTGTTCTTTTTCTTCTTCACTGTCCTGCGGTATCATATATACTCACGGTAAATGAAATTTGCCATGAGTATTGCGCCAGCCGCAGCCGCGAAGCGGCATATTTCCTTATGCGCATTGCGTATTTGCGGCTGTGTGCATCACTTTATACTGAGCGGTCAGTCTTTTTGACCGCCAGTATAAAATACCGCCGTGGGATCGGTAATCGTACCCTCTATTCTGCCAAGGTAAGTAAGAATACCGCTCCCTTCATAGCGATAGAGAAATGTATATGGTGTAACAATATCATCCTCCCAACTGGTGTAGTTCATCTGAAAAGCAATTTCTGTCATATCATCTGTCGGATCCATATCGTATAAATAGCACTCTGTCCAGCAAAATATATAATCATCGTCTGAAAATTGCTTGGATAGTTCTTCATGCTCTACGGCATAGTCAGTACCATCAACGATAAAGTGAACATCCGTATTCGCACTCCCCATCTCGTCTATATAAAATTGAATTTCTTCATCCTGTCCATCTCCGTTTAAATCCAAAGCACAAACTTCCTCGGTTTGTAATCGAATCGTCATCGTTCCTTCATAATTATATTTCTCTTTAAAACCCATCTCTTCCAAGTCAGAATAAGGAACCGTAAACTCAATTTTGCCTGCAAAAAACGCTCCAAGCTCATAAGGATTACTGAAAAAAACAATTCCCGATGTGGAAAGATACCATCTTTCGTCCTGATATAGAACCTCTTGCAATTCGTGCCAGTCATCCCCCCACATAATTCCCCGATAAGCCGCCGTGGAGGCAAGACCTTGAATAAATGCAAGCGTATCCTGTCCAAAAACATCCACATTTTCTGAAAGGTCTGCAAAGTCAATCAGTTCACCGGTATGTGTATCATAGTTCAGTCCAATATAAGTATCCATACCATGTGCGCCACCTGCATAGTATTGTGAAGTCACAAGAAAAGAAATAACGTTACGATCAGCACGGGTAGCAGTAAAGATCAGCTCATCAGAATAACCAGAAAAATGAAATTCAGAATAATTTGCACTAATAACCTGATAGTCCTCTTTGGCAATGTCAGGCACAAAAGTATCTGCGTGGAAGGAAGCTACCCTTTCCTGTATATCTGCATTGATTTTTTCGGCAGCATTTTGATTTTCTTCAATTGTCACAACAGGATAAACACATTTTCTCGTACACAAAATAGTGTCGTCCCCAATTTTCGTACTTTGCTCTTCGGTATAAAAATCAAAACTGACAGAAGAAATGCGCGCGGTGTGCTCTATTGAAAAAGTGCCTGACGTACTGTCAGAAATCTCTTCGGTTGGAATGTCATTCGTTTGAACTTCATTTGTTTGAATGTCATTCGTTTGAATGTCATTCGTTTGAACTTCATTCGTTTGAATGTCATTCGTTTGAACTTCATTGGTCTGCGCATTTAAGAATAGATCTGTCTGTACTTCTTCTTTTATACCATCAGAAGACAGAATCTTTTCCGCACATGCTGTACATAAACATAGAAGAATCATAACGATAAACAAGAACAGAATATTTTTTTGTTTCATAACAGCGGCCTCCATATCTCTTCTTTTGCAAATTCAATCTTTTGCTTTCTAAGTATTAGGTTAATATGCTTATAAACCATTGAATCACCTTCTCTAAATACTCTCCATAATATCCAAAGTACATTCCGTTTCCTTCTTCCTTATCTCTGTATCAATGGATTTCACTATTTTTTCTATATCACTTATGTAATCTTGAACAATCCCTTCTTCAATACTCATAATCTGTGCATTTGTGTGTTTCCGGTCTGTCTGATGGGCTATAATGTTTCTTCTGTTGAACAATTCATTCAGGCGTCTTTTCAGCTTATCTTTTGTCTTTTCCTCCCCATCTCTTTGATAAAAAGCACCATCTGCAACAGCCGCCAAATCAATACCTAACAAGTTGAACTGATCTTTTACAGAATCAAATGATACCATTGTAATTACCTGATAATAATGATTAATATATTCAAGAAACCAGTCGACATCTCCACCAGATTTTAACGCTATTTCTATTCTTTCCATACTTATTTGGATATTTTTATACTTATCTGTCTTTTCCCATTTTTCGTCATAGATCTTGCATAAACCGTATTTGGTTATCTCATGCATATAAAAATCAAACGCACTGGCTAAAAACACGATCTGAGCCCTCCAGATATTTTCTCCTTCCGTTCTTTTCTCAGATGCGATTAGTTCATTTGCTATATGGAATTGTAGCTTGATCATATCAACCGTTTCTATAAAATGCTGTAATATCTGATCTAAATCAAATTGTATAACCTCTGTATGAAACTTATCCCGCGTGTTTTCATTTCTTGACATCAGGTCAAGATTTCTTTCTTCCATGATGCAACCTCCTATCCCCAAGTGCCTTCTTCCAATTTCTGAAAAAAGTTTCTATTAAGCATAGGTATGGCACCATATTTCCCAGATACGTAACCTTTCGCTAAGTTTTCCGTTTTACGCACATTTTTGATTTCGACTAAGGAATACAAATCTGTCGCACGTTCCTCATTTAATTGCGTAAACCATACCTGATCTCTTCTAAACAACTCTGCATCTAACAAATTGGTATCATGTGTCGAAAAGATTAATTGCGCAAAATTATCTTTAGGAAAATGCTGAAACAATTGAATGATCTGAAAAATCACAGATTCATGCAAACTTGTCTCTAACTCATCACAGATCAAAACTCTGCCGCTATTCAAAATATCGCCTATCGGAATCAACAATTGAACCAATCGTTTCACCCCGGCTGACTCTTCAGTCATCAGATCAATTTCAAATTTGTCATACACTACTTTCGCCTCTATCTTGTCATTTTCTAATAAGCCAGACACCTCCTTCAATGTGTCTAAAGATTGTACTCCCTGCGGTAAATCTATAGGGAGTACTTTTAAATCTTTTATCCCTGTTCCAAATGCCTGCAATACTTTTACAAACGCTTTTTTTATGTCACTGTCACGCATTATATCCATAGAATATCTCGACCACTTATTCAGATCCCTGTTATGAACGATTATATCCCTGTTAAAAAACAGAAACGCATCTTCAATCTCTTTTACTTTACTATAATTTGCAGCACAGGATAAAAATAATCGATTTTCCTTCAATATACTGATACTGACATCAAAAGCCGCCTTGTATCGATCGCCCGGTTTTACCTCCATCCCATTCCGCTCAAAAATCTTCACCTGACGTCCTTTAGGAAAATAATATAGATACTCATCTTGTACCAAGTTCTGTTTGATCGAAAATCCATATGCATATCTGACATCATTTTTTACAAATTGAATGTTATACTCACTTGGAATCTCCCGAGTGCTCAATTTATGTGAAAACTGAAGGATTCCCTGTCCCGGCTGATGATTTATGCTGTTACTAACCAGATCCCGCATAAACGACAACGCACTAATAAAATTACTTTTTCCTGAGCCATTCGCACCATATATGATAGCAGAGCGTAAAATCCTTAGATTGCCAAACTCCTTTAATAATTCCTCAGATGTATTATCACTCCCCGCAACCATAGAAAACTTTACTTCTTCCTTAATTGACCTATGATTTGAACATTTGAATTCTAATAACATCTTCAACACCTCTTTCATTTTAGATATATTCATATTAAGGTTAAATTTTATGTTTTGTCAATTATTTTTGCACTTTTTTCGCAAATACTATGCTTTAATCTTTAATATTAGCCATTTTATTAAAAGTATACCATTTCCCTGCACTCTCTTGTGCATAAAATATGGTGGATATAATCTATCCTCACAGATCATATCCACCCATACAGAAAAATATCATCCCATCACACTACACAATCGCCTTCTTCGGGCACTTCTCCTTGCACGCACCGCATCCAGTACACTTGCTCTGGTCGATATGTGCATGGAAATCTGTCACTGTCACGGCCCCCGAAGGACACACCTTCACACAGAGACTGCATCCGATGCATCCCGTCTGGCAGGCTTTCATGGTGACAGGTCCTTTGTCCCTGGAACTGCACGCCACTGCTGCCTTTGCATCATAAGGAATCAACTCGATCAGCTGTTTCGGACACGCCGCCACACACTTACCGCACGCCTTGCACTTTTCCTTGTCAGCTTTCGCAATGCCATTTATAATATGTATCGCATCAAACGGACACGCCTTCACACAGTTGCCATACCCAAGACAGCCATGGTCACAGGACTTTGCACCGCCGTCCGGCACATAACGGACCATGCCGCAGTCCTCCACACCTGTGTACTCATAGATCTGCGTGGTCTTTTCACAGTCACCCGCACATTTCACAAAAGCCGTCATTCTGACAGACTCACCTGCTTCTACACCCATGATGGCAGCTACCTTTTTGCCGACCGTTTCACCGCCGACCGGACAGGCATTTACCGGCGCCTCGCCCTTTGCGATCGCCGCGGCCAGTCCCGAACAGCCAGGATAACCGCAGCCACCGCAGTTATTTCCGGGAAGCACGCCTAAGACGGCTTCCTCCTTCTCATCCACCTCTACCTTGAATACAATACTTGCTATACCGAGGAAGATTCCAAGGAATAAACCTACTCCGCCCACGACTGCCACCGCAGTCAATATTGCTGATATGTTCATATTCTACCCCTTTCCTCACTATAGCAATCCTGAGAATCCACAGAATGCAATCGCCATCAGTCCCGCTGTGATCAGCACGATCGGCATGCCCTGGAACGATTCCGGTATGTCGTTGTATTCCATCTTTTCGCGGATTCCGGCAAGAATCACGATTGCGATCATAAAGCCGACAGCCGTAAACAATCCGCTCGCAATGCTGAATCCGATTCCATAATTTTTCTGTACGTTTGTCAGCGCAATACCAAGCACTGCACAGTTTGTCGTAATCAGCGGAAGATATACGCCAAGCGCCTGATAGAGCGACGGCACATACTTTTTCAGAAACATCTCCACGAACTGCACCAATGCAGCGATAACCAGGATAAATACAATTGTCTGCAAGTACGTAATATCAAAAGGAGTCAGTATACATTTATACACCACTGCCGCCACGCCGGACGCGATCGTTATGACAAAGATCACGGCGCCTCCCATGCCCACTGCGGTATCTACTTTCTTAGACACGCCAAGGAACGGGCAAAGTCCCAGGAACTGACTGAGCACGACGTTGCTCACAAGCGAGGAGCTGATCATCAACACCAATAAATCTTTTACAACCTCCAGCATCCATTATCCCTCCTTCTTCCTGTCTGCTTTTGCGTCTGCAACAGAACCCGGTGCCCCGTCCACATCAACAAAGCGATGCGCACATCCACTGTCGGAACAGCTTGCACAGTCCGAACTGCAGCCTGACTGGATTTTGTCCACGTTCTGCCCTTTTTCCTGCATCTTTCTCTTGACACGATTCTGCAGTGCAGTGAGTGCAGCAAGCACGAAAAACGCTCCCGGCGCAAGTACAAAGATACTGATCGGAACATATTCCACAGTCGTAAACAGACCAAGTGCGTTGTTGATGACAGGGATTCCGAAAAACTCGCCTGCCCCTAACAGCTCCCGCACTGCACCGATCGCCGTGAGTGCCACCGTGAATCCAAGCCCCATTCCCAGGCCATCGAATATGGAGGGAATCACAGGATTTTTGGAAGCGAAAGACTCCGCTCGTCCAAGGATAATGCAGTTTACAACAATCAACGGAATATATAGCCCCAGCGCAGAGTAAAGGCTAGGTATAAATCCCTCAAGCAGCAGCTGTACCATCGTCACAAAGGAAGCCACGATTACAATAAACGCCGGGATTCGGACACGATTCGGAATAATGTGCCTTAACAGGGAAATAATGGCGTTGCTGAGCACCAGCACTGCTGTCGTGGTCAGCCCCATGCCAAGTCCGTTGACGGCTGATGTCGTCACCGCGAGCGTCGGACACATTCCAAGTGTCAGCACAAAGGTAGGATTTTCTTTTACAAGTCCATTGAAAAATACTTCCATGGAACTTTGCTTTACTTCACTGTTTCCATCACTCATTGATGCCACCTCCTTCGATTTCTGCAAGCTCATCATTGAAAAACAGCAGACCGCTGTTTACCCCGTTAACCACTGCCTTCGTTGTAATCGTCGCGCCACTGATGGCGTCAATCTCACTGTCGCTTGTTGAACCTGATTTTGTATAGGTAAAACTTTCAACCTTTTTATTTGCAAACTGCGGGACGAGCACATCCCCTGCTTTCATGCCCAGACCAGCTGTCTCTGATATGCTCAGGAGCGAAATGCCATTCAGCGTCCCGTCAAGCGTCACCCCCATGGAAAACTGGATATCGCCGCCGTAACCCTCATGATCTGTCACCGTGATCACATAGCCCAGCAGCTGTCCTGAGCTGTCAAACGCCCGTATAACCTCGTCGATGTCCACATTGTCCTCCGTGTACATGTCTGTTGCCAAATACTCTGTAGAACCATCCTCACGCATAATAAAAGCATTAAATACCAACACATCCCCAGTTCCCGTGACAAAATCTACTTTCCTACTTCTAACAGCCTCAAAGGTTTCTGCCTCCGCAAATACATTCTTGCAGGCTTCCGCCTTCGCTTTCGCCTTCTGCTGCGCGATCGGTTCTTTCGTGACATCATACACAAATCCCAGCAGCAATCCAGCCACAAGTGTTATCGCAAAGAGGATCAGCGCATCTTTGATCATTGATTTCTTCTCGTTATCCATACTATGCCGCCTCCTTCTTTGGTTTCTTTTTTCCAAATGCCGTAGGCTTTGTAACCTTTTCAATCAAAGGCACCAGCAGATTCCCCAGTATGATCGCATAGGAGACACCCTCCGCAGAAGGCCCGAACAATCTGAAAATACCTGTCATAATGCCCAAAAAGATTCCAAACACATACTGTCCGTTTTTCGTGATCGGTCTGGTGACATAGTCTGTCGCCATGAAAAAAGCCCCCAGCATCAATCCGCCGCCCGCAAGCTGCGATAAGATATAGTTGACATCCAGTCCGTGTCCGCCAAACAACAGGATAAACACGACAAAACTGAGGATATAGGAGCCTGGCACGCGAAGATCGATCACCTTCATCACCAGCAGAAACACTGCACCGATCAACAGTGCAATCATACTGGTCTCACCGATCGTACCTGCAGTCCGCCCTGTGATCATGTCCAAAAGCTGCGGCGCACTTTCGCCTGATTTGATCGCTGCAAGCGGTGTTGCCCCGGTATATGCATCACAGTCAAAATTCGTCATGATAGAGGTAAATGAGATCAATAGAAAACATCTGGCCCCAAGCGCCGGATTCATAAAATTCTGTCCCAGTCCTCCAAACAGCATTTTCACCACAATGATCGCAAAGGCACCGCCGATCACACCGATCCACAATGGCGCTTTGGGCGGCAGATTCAATGCCAGAAGCAATCCGGTGACTACTGCGGAAAAATCCCCGATTGAAATTTTCATTTTCATGCATCTGTCATATATGTACTCTGTAAGCACTGTCGCTGCCACTGTGACCAGCACCAGAAGCAGTGCGTGCAGACCGAAATTGAATACCCCAAATACCGCCGCCGGAAGCAGGGCGATCACCACATACTGCATGATGCGCGATGTCGTGTCCTTTGACCGTATATGTGGGTTTGATGATACCTTTAACATATTCTGTAACCCCCTATTTTTTTCTCTTGCCAAGTATCGTTTTCCGCATGGACTTGATGGACTGTGTCAGCTGGCGCTTTGCCGGACAGACAAAACTGCAGCAGCCACACTCGCAGCACTCCATTCCGTCATTCGCAACAAATGCTTCCTCGTCACCATGCTGCGCAAGGACAGCGAGCTTCCTCGGAACGACTCTTCCCGGACACGCATCAACACAGCGCCCGCAGTTAATACAGGGACTTGGTTCCATCGCTGACACCTCATCCTTCGTCATACACAAAAGTGCAGATGCCGTTTTTGTCGTAGGTACATTCAGATCAAACAGGGCAAATCCCATCATCGGGCCTCCTGAGACCACCTTCTCCGGTTCCGTCTTAAAACCGCCTGCTTCCTCGATCAGATCATGATAATTCATACCAATTCGAACATAGAAATTCCGCGGATCATTGACTGCATCTCCCGTGACTGTAACGATCCTGTTCATCAAAGGTTTCCCCTCTGCGACTGCATGATATACCGCCACAATCGTGTCTACATTGTCCACCACACACCCTGCATCTGCCGGAAGCATGGAAGAGTTGATCGCTCTGCCTGTTGTCGCATAGATCAGCTGTCTCTCTGCACCCTGCGGATACTTTGTCTTGAGAGGCGCTACTGTTATCTTGCTCTCTCCCTCTGTCAACCGAGTGAGTAGCTCAATGCAGTCCTGCTTATTGTCCTCCACTGCCAGAATCCCCTGCGCATTGTCAAACAGACGAAGAATGATCTTCATGCCATCGATCAGTTTCTGTGGCTCCTCCAGCATTCTCCGGTAATCCGAGGTCAGATAAGGCTCACACTCCGCACAGTTTGCAATCACATATTCGATCTTGTCTGGTTCCTTTGGAGAGAGCTTCACATGCGTCGGAAAGCCTGCGCCTCCCATACCGACTACACCGGCCTCCTTGATCAAGTCAATGATCTCTTTCTTATTCAATTTTTCGGGTTCATGTGGAATATATTCGACTTCCTCTAAGAGTCCATCATTGTCGATCACAATAGAGTTGACCATATCCCCCGTGACGACTCGCCGGGGTTCGATGATCTTCACGGTACCTGATACCGTCGCATAGATCGGGGCTGATACAAATCCACCCGCCTCCGCAATTTTTTGACCGGCGAGTACCTTGTCCCCTTTTTTTACCAATGGAACCGCCGGTGCACCTATGTGCTGACTGAGTGGATATACCATCTCGCCCTTTGGCACAATGGTCTTCATGGGCTTATCCTTTGACAAATCCTTGCCATCATAAGGATGTACACCGCCTCGAAATGTAAGTTTTGCCATCTTCCGCTCCTTCTTTCCTTTTTGATTTTAATGATTCCTGCCAAACAGTTTGATCACCAAATATTCTTACATACATTATACTATTTCTTTTGCCAAATTTCATTATTTTTTACAAAAATATATATTTTTTCTTAAATTATTAGTCAGAATGTATAATCAAACTATTCGTACAGAAATTCACCGCAAAACAAATCTTTGACACAGCGTTTCGCATATGGTAAGTTATATTTATACTGGCGGTCAAAAAGACTGATTGCTCAGTATATATGAGTCCGGGAAATCCAGTTTCCGGCTGTATGACGTACCAGGAAAAACAGGAAAGGAATGCGCGAAATACAATTATGAAATGTATTCAAAAGAATCTTGGGATTTTATCCCCAAAATATCCAATCGAAAATTTTTGTGTACCAAAGCAGACACTGTTTCTTGATATAGAGACCACCGGATTGTACGTGCGCAGCTCCAATCTCTATATGATCGGCTGTGCTTTTCTCGACGAGAGCGCCGACAAGCCTGCCTGCTGGCATTCCATTCAGTGGCTTGCAACCAACTACGAGGACGAAGTCAATGTACTGAATGCTTTTGCCGCATTTGCAAAACCTTACCGTTATCTGATCCATTTTAACGGTAATCAGTTCGATATCCCCTATCTGCAGAACAAATTGCAGCAATATAATATCCATTTTAACTTTGATGCCTTTGAGGGAATCGATATTTACAGGCGATTGTCGCCATACAAGACCTTCTTAAAACTTCCGAATTGCAAGCAAAAGACAATTGAAAATTTTGTCACTGCCACCATTCGCAAAGACCAATATACGGGTGGTGAACTGATTGACATTTATCACGAATATGTACTGAACCATGATGCAGAAAAAGAACACTTTCTCCTACTCCACAATGAGGAAGATGTTAAGGGAATGCTTGAGATTGTTGCAGCCCTCGCAATCCCCGACCTATTCCACCTTCCAATCAAGGTTACAAAAGTTCAGGCAAATTACTATAAGGATGTAAACAAAAAACAATGCTCAGAAATCATTATGAACTTAAAACTTCCCAATGCCATTCCTACAGAAATATCTTACGGCGCAAACAACTGTTATTTTACAGGCTGCGGAGAAGAAGGGAAACTCCGTGTTCCGATTTATGAGGGGGAATTGAAATATTTCTATTCTAATTATAAAGATTACTACTATCTTCCAAAAGAAGATCTTGCCATCCATAAATCAGTGGCTTCTTTCGTCGACAAGGATTACCGCCGTCAGGCAGCTGCAAGAAACTGTTACACCCGGAAAATATCTTCCTATCTTCCACAGTGGGATATCCTTTTTACCCCATTTTTCAAAAAGGACTATGGTGATAAGAATCTGTTCTTTGAACTGACAGACGAATTGAAAACGCAGCGTGATGCTTTTAATCTGTATGCGCACCATATCTTTGAAATGTTGGGATCCTATCACAAAAATTCCAAGACTGATTGACCAGCCTTGGAATTTTTCATTTCACATATCCTATTTATTCTTAATATAGAAGAAAGAATTCTTTCTCTCATAATTGATCTCTTTGTAATTCATAATCTGCTCTGTACTTCCAATAAACAAGATTCCCTGTGGTTTCAAAGAAGTATTGAACTTGCGGAACACTTCATCTTTTGCTTCCTCTGTGAAATAGATCAATACATTTCTGCAGACAATCAGATCACATTTGTCTGGGTATGTATCTTTTAACAAATTGTGCTGTTTGAACTGCACTCTCGCCTTGATTTCATTTGATATCTGATAGGACGGTCCTACTTTCGTAAAATACTTCTTTTTCAAGTCATCTGGAACAGCTGCAATACTCTTCTCATTATATAAGCCAGTCTTTGCTTTCTCAATAACCTGTTTGTCAATATCTGTTGCTGTAATGTTAATCTGATTCAGCGGGATATGTTTCGAAAGAGCCATAACAAGTGAGTATGGCTCATCGCCAGTTGAGCATGCTGCACTCCACACCTTAAGATTTTTTCCAAATCGCCCAATCAGTTCAGGTATAATCTGCTTATCCATCAAAGCCCACTGCTCAGGATTCCTGTAGAACTCTGATACATTAATCGTAAGGTAATTCACAAAATCATCAAAAACAGCCTTATCATCCCGAAGCTTTCCCACAAACTTATCATAACCTATTACCTTGTGTTTTGCAATCAAAGTATCGATTCTACGCTTCATCTGTTTTTCTTTATATGCATTCAAATCAATTTTGGTCAGTGCAAAAACTTCTTTTTTGAAATATTCATAATCATATGCCATGAGTATTCCCCTTTCTTTCTTATAATTTCCCCTTGCACACTCCCGCCCAGCACCGCCAGCGCACTCAATCTCTTTACGCTGGTGTAACTTTCTACAAGATGAATAAATATGATATCAGAACAATATGCTCTGATATCATATTATCACACATTCAAAATCTATTCAGCATCTTCTGCTTCCTGCTTTGCAATCACTGCATCAATATCTACAGATACAACATCGGAATCATCTTCTTTTGTCTCTGCCACTGGTGCTTCTTTTGTTTCTGGAACAAGCAATGCCTTGATGCTAAGACTGATCTTCTTGCCCTCCTCGTTAAAGTCAACTACCTTTGCTGTCACTTCCTGACCTACTGTCAAGACATCAGATGGCTTCTCGATATGCTCCTTGGCAATCTGGGAAACATGCAGCAGCGCGTCAATGCCCGGCTCGAGCTCTACAAATGCACCAAAATCTGTCATTCGGGCAACCTTACCAGTCACTTCATTACCAACTGCATACTTAGTCGCTGCATTCTTCCAAGGGTTGGAATCATCAAATTTAAGTGACAACGCAACCTTGGTTCCATCAATATCCTTGATCAAAACTTTTAATGATTCGCCAACTTTAAATACCTTCTTAGGATTCTCAACACGTCCCCATGACATCTCTGAGATATGGAGCAGACCATCCACTCCGCCGAGATCAATAAACGCACCGAAGTCTGTCACATTCTTGACAGTACCCTCCACAATATCTCCAACACTGATCCTTTCAAACAATTCTTTCTGCATCTCAGCTTTCTTTGCAACAATCAGCTGCTTGCGATCACCGATATATCTTCTTCTCTTAGGATTATATTCACTGATCACAAATTCTATGTCCTGTCCAGCATATTTGTTCAGATCCTTCTCATATACATCTGATACAAGGCTTGCGGGGATAAAGATGCGAACCTCATCTACCACTACGCTCAAGCCGCCGTCCAATACCTGTGATACTTTAGCTGTCAATACTTCCTTGTTGTTATATGCTTCTTCAATTCTCTTGTTGCCTCTGTCGGCAGCAAGTCTCTTGTAGGTCAGGAGAACCTGTCCCTCACCATCATTTACTTTGAGAACCTTAACTTCCATCTTGTCACCAGGATTAAGGAGTGTTGTAAGGTCAACATTTGGCTCATTGGTGTACTCGTTACGCGTAAGAATACCATCTGACTTGTAACCGATGTTAAGGATTGCTTCATCTGGCTTGACATCGATGATTGTACCTTCAATTACCTCTCCTGTATGAATAGTTTTAAATGATTCTTCTAACATTTGTTCAAAAGTTAATTCTGACATAATTTTGAACCTCCTCAATTATTTTGTTTGGGGTAGAAGCCCCCGCTGTGATGCCCACTAGTTCTACAGAATTAGGTAAATCTAATTGCAGGTCTTCCAGTGTTTGTATATAGTAAGTATTCTCACATTCACTTTGGCATAGTTCGTAAAGCTTCCGTGTGTTGGAACTGTGAGTACCACCTATCACAATCATAACGTCAGCTCTGGCAGCCAATTCAATCGCTTCCCTCTGACGTTCCTCCGTTGCATTACATATAGTATTCGCAACAATTATATCATAACCTTTTTTTCGAAAAATTTCAACTAAATCTTGAAATTTCTTGTAGTTAAATGTCGTTTGTGACACAATACATAATTTTTCGTCTTTTTTCGCTTCAAAATTTTGTGCCTGCTCCTGTGATTCGATTACGACAGCTGGTGTTTTCGACCAGCTTTTTGTCCCCTCTACCTCAGGATGTCCCGCGTTTCCTATAATAATGATACGATACCCATTTTCAGACTCTTTCTCCACAATCTTATGAATTCTTTTCACAAAAGGACAGGTTGCATCGATGCACTCCAGTCCCTTACTGTTCATCAATTCAAAGATTTCTTTCGGTATTCCATGGGCACGTATAATAACACTTCCTGAATCAAGCGCTTCCAGCTCTTCTCTGCTTGCAAGCACTTTTACGCCTTTCTTCTCCAGATCCTTTACCACTTCCTCGTTGTGAATAATGGAACCGTAAGTATAAATATTCTTTCTTTTGTCTGCATACTCATACACCATATCAATGGCACGCTTGACACCAAAGCAGAAACCTAATGTTTTTGCCAATTCTACTTCCATCTGATTAGCTCCTTTACATCACTTACACAGTTTGATGATGGCATCTGCCACCTGCTCTATTGTCATGTCCGATGAGTCAAGGAGCACTGCATCCTCTGCCTGCCTTAGCGGAGAAAGCTCTCTGTGCGTATCCTGATAATCGCGTTCTATAATGTCTTTCTCTATTACATCAAGGTCACATTCCTGACCCTTTGTTTTGAGCTCTTCATAGCGTCTCACAGCCCTCACATGGCTGTCTGCAGTCAGATATATCTTTACATCGGCATCTGGCAGCACGCAGGTTCCGATATCCCTGCCGTCCATGACAACACTTTCTTTCCTTGCAAGTGCCTGCTGCAGTTCCACAAGTTTTTTCCGCACTTCCTTATTCGCGCTGATTGAAGATGCGATTTTCCCCACTTCCTCCGTGCGGATCAGACCATTTACATTTCTGCCATTGAGCCATACGATCTGTTCCCCGTTCTCATATGTGATCGTCACATCCACATCAGGCACAGCCTCACTGATACGTTCCTGCTCGTCCGCCCCAATTCCCTGTTCTATGAAATACAGTGTCATGGCGCGGTACATCGCCCCAGTATCTACATAGATATATCCTTTTTTCTTCGCGATCAGTTTTGCAATTGTGCTTTTCCCTGCCCCAGCAGGTCCATCAATTGCAATTGCAATATTATTACTCATCTATTAGTTTCTCCTATCATTCATAAAATTATGTGTAACGATTCCCTATCTTAGCACACAGCACTTATCCCTGCCAGATATCCCGTAGACCATGCGATCTGAAGATTGAATCCTCCTGTAAGCGCGTCAAGATCGAGTACCTCCCCTGCAAAATACATGCCTTTCACAAGCTTTGACTCCATCGTCGAGGGCGAAACCTCACTGGTTGATACGCCGCCTTTGGTAATCACTGCCTCGTTGTAATCCCGTACTCCCGTTATCGTGAGCTCCATATGCTTGATCGTCCGCACAAAACGCTCCCTCTCTTCCCTTGTAACCTCATTGACTCTCTTATCTGGATCAATGTCGGACAAAACCGGCATAACAGGCACCAGTTTTGCGGGAAATAAGCTGTTTATCACATTTTTGAACTGTTTGTTTTTATTTTCTTCAAAATCTCCAAGAACGCGCTTGTCAAGCCGTTCATGGGTAAGTGCTGGCTTCAGATCAATAAAAAGCCTCGCTTCCTTAAACTGATTCGCATCCTTACATACCTTATGGACATAATAACTGCTGGCGCTCAGAATCAGCGGTCCACTGACTCCATAATGCGTGAACAGCATTTCCCCAAAATCAGAATAAACATGCTTTCCATCATACTCTACACTTACCCGCACATTTTTCAGAGAGAGACCCTGCAAGTCATAACACCAATCCTCCTTCACGGAAAATGGCACAAGCGCTGGCATTGTCGGAATAATGCTATGGCCACATTCCCTCGCAAAGCGATATCCATCACCTGTCGAACCTGTCAGGATATAAGAACATCCCCCTGTCGCTATGATCAATTTGTCAGTATTCATTTCTGACCTTTTCTTAGATATTCTGTCACATAATACAATCTTTGATACTGTAGCACAACAGGTTTGCTTCTTTTTGCCGCCCTGCTTTTTCTTATTATATTTGCTATCTCCAGCCCCAGTATTAATAGCCTCATTCTCCGCTTCGGCTTCAAGCTGTATGGTTCTGATCTCTTTCACTTCTGTGTTCAACAGCACTTGCACACCAAGCCTTTTCAGCTCCTGTTCCAGCGCCTTGATAATATCGGAACTGTGGTCAGACTTTGGAAATACACGCTGACCTCTCTCAACTTTTAACGGACAGCCTGCTTTTTCAAAAAAATCCATGACTGCATGGTTGTCAAACCCATACACTGCACTGTACAAAAACTTTGCATGTTCCATCACATTCTGAAAAAAATTTTCGACCTCACAGGCATTTGTCACATTGCACCTGCCTTTTCCTGTGATGAACAGTTTCTTGCCTAGTTTTTCGTTTTTTTCTATCAAAAAAATTCGATTCATAGAAACGCGATTGTTTTCTGCGCCCGCAGCTGCAATCGCTGCCATCATTCCCGCAGCACCGCCGCCTATAATAACAATATCTGCCATATTCCCTTATTATCTCTTCCTCCGCTGTCTCATCTGAGCCTGCAATGGTGTGTTCAGCATATCTTCATCGATAAAATTAATCTCATCCTTTAAGTAAACCTGATAGTTATCCCACGCCTGCTCGAGGGATTCCAGACTCTTCTTCACCTCGTCAGGTCTGCGCAGACACAACGTCACTACCAGCGCATTAATCAGACTTAAAGGTGCTACAAGCGAATCCACAATCGAAACCATATCACTTCGCGCCAGCAGATTGCACGCTGAATAGAGACACATTGGTGAATGAATTGTATCTGTCAGCGTGATCACCTTTGCATTTTTGTCATTCGCCATCTCCATGGCCTTAAGTGTCCTCATTGAGTATCGCGGAAAGCTGATTCCGATCACGACATCCTTCTCATTAATTCTAAGCATCTGCTCAAAAGTCTCTGAAGTGCTGGTCGAGTCAAGCAGATAGACATCTCCCCGAATCATATTGAGGTAAAAATGAAGAAACTGCGCAAGTGGCTTACAGCTTCTTAGTCCAATAATATAGATATGCTTTGCCGCCAAAATAATATCAACTGCCGCCTCGAAGGACTGTGCATCAATATGTTCCATCGTATCCTCAATCTTCTCAATATCAGAACTCAACACAGAAGTCAGGAGCTCAGCCTGCGTACTTGTCCCATATTTTGCACCAATCGACTGCACTGTATTCAACTTCTTTTTGACCCACTCAGCCAACGCCTCCTGAAATTCAGGATAACCTTCGTATTCCAATGCATACGCAAACCGCACGACAGTCGCCTCGCTGATTCCCACTGCTTTCCCAAGCTTTGCAGCAGTCATAAAGGCCGCCTGCTCATAATGGTCGATCACAAAAGTGGCTAGCTTTTTGTGACTCTTGCTCATTTTATTAAACTTCTCATTAATTCTTGATATGGTGTCCCGCTTTACGTCCATCAAAAATCCTCATCCTCAGCGTATTTTTGAAAAACAGCTTTCATTCAGGACAAGCCCTGATCATGAACAGCTATTATAAATATCCTGCAGTAAATCAATCGTTTCTTCCTCTGTAAGGTCATAATCTCCAGTAAGAACCATACAGGCGCATCCATGTATGAAAATCCACATCTTCATGAACAAACCACTCGGGTTCTTACACCCCGCCGCAGAAGCTTTATTGATTTCCCTGCTGACTGCTCCGGATTTGCCATTTAAGAGTTCAAAAAGCCCTCTGTCCCCTCGGTGTTCCGATTGAAACAGGAGCTGGAATAATTTTCTCTCTTCCTTTGCATAATTTATGTAGGCAAGTCCAAGGTGTATGAATGGCGTAACCACCTCTGACTTGTAATTTCCATAGTAATCACCGAAGGCTTCAATCGCCCTCTGATATATTTCCGAATAGAGTTCACCCATATTTGCATAAACCCTGAATATTGGCTGTGTGGAACATCCGATCTGTGCTGCCAGTTTTCTGGCAGTAACATTCTCTATGCCTTCCGCTCTTGCCAGGTCAAAGGCTGTCTCCGATATTTTGTCCTTTGTAATCAATTCTTTCCTTGCCATTTCATCATCCATGCCTTTCTCACAGGTATATGGGACTGCGAAAGTAAGGAACCATAAAGAAATGAATCATTTCCTTACGGTTCCTAAAGTACCGGTTTAAAATCATTTAGCCCGATACCGATCAACAGTCCATAGTGTACAAGTACAACGGATATTCTGTATCATTATACCTGAACTTATTATACAGGATATGCACCGTTCTTTGTATCAGCCTGAGTCATATCAACTTTCTCCTGCTGTGCCTGACGATACTTAAAGAAATCAATGGCAACCTGAGGGAACAATGCATATGACAATACATCTTCATCCTGCTGTTTCCATTCCTTCATCTCTTCTTCGATCTTCTTTAACTCGTTCGGAAGCTTATCAGCCGGACGGCAGGTAATAATCGTCTCTTTCTCCTCTGCCGAGAGCACCTTATCCTGAACTTCCTTATTAAATGGCTTTACAGTCTGACCATACTCACCGTGGAGAACTGCTTTCGTCTCCTTGGTAGCCATCTTGTAGCGCTCGCCCATCAGCACATTAAATACAGCCTGTGTACCAACGATCTGTGAAGATGGTGTAACAAGAGGCGGTTCACCCAGATCCTTACGCACTCTTGGAATCTCCTGGAGCACGTCATAATATTTATCTTCTGCATTCTGCTCTTTCAGCTGGCTAACCATGTTCGATAACATACCGCCCGGAACCTGATACATCAATGTCTTGATATCAACGCCGAGAACCTTAGGATTAAGCAGTCCGCTCTTCAGGCACTCCTCCCTGTAAGGTCTGAAGTGGTCAGCAATTTTTGCCAGAAGATTCTGGTCAAATCCAGTATCATAAGGTGTACCCTTGAAGGTCTCTACCATAACCTCTGTAGCCGGCTGTGATGTACCTAGTGCAAACGGAGAGATTGCGCAGTCGATCACATCAACTCCAGCCTCAACAGCCTTTAAGTATGTCATGGAAGCAACACCTGATGTATAGTGTGTATGCAGCTGGATCGGAAGCTTTGTCGCAGACTTCATCGCTTTGATCAGTTCCTCAGCCTTGTAAGGAACCAAGAGTCCTGCCATATCCTTGATACAGATGGAGTCAGCCCCCATCTCCTCGATATCCTTAGCCATCTTCATCCAGTACTCCAGTGTATATGCGTCACCCAATGTATAAGAAAGCGCAATCTGCGCCTCGCCGCGTCCCTCTCTCTTCTTGACTGCATTTGCTGCATTGACTGCACACTGTAAGTTTCTAAGGTCATTGAAACAGTCAAAAATACGAATGATATCAATACCATTTGCAATTGATTTCTCAACAAACTCTGTAACAACGTCATCTGCATAATGGCGGTAGCCTAAAATATTCTGACCACGGAAAAGCATCTGCAATTTTGTATTTTTAACGCCATCCCTTATCTTTCTAAGTCTCTCCCATGGATCTTCCTTCAGGAAACGAAGGGATGCATCAAATGTAGCTCCCCCCCAGCACTCCAAGGAGTGATATCCGACCTGATCCATTGTCTCAAGGATTGGGAGCATAAATTCGGTCGGCATTCTTGTAGCTATCAAAGACTGGTGAGAGTCTCGAAGGACTGTCTCAGTAATCTTGATAGGTTTCTTTTCTATATCTGACATTTCTATTCCTCCTATAATTATATTATCTCTTTAAAATACTCCGAAAATCGCCATAAATGTTCCAGCTGCCACTGCTGTACCGATTACACCTGCAACGTTAGGTCCCATCGCATGCATGAGCAGGAAGTTTGTCGGATCTGCCTCCGCACCGACCTTCTGGGAAACACGTGCCGCCATAGGAACTGCGGAAACGCCTGCCGAACCAATCAGTGGATTTACCTTGCCCTTGGTTAATACACACATCAGTTTGCCAAAGAGAACACCCGCTGCTGTACCGAACATAAATGCAATCAAACCTAATACAACAATCTTGATCGTATCCCAGTTCAAAAATGCCTCTGCACTTGTCGTGGCACCTACAGAAGTACCAAGCAGAATGACAACAATGTACATCAAGGCATTGGAAGCTGTCTCCTGGAGCTGTCTTACCACGCCCGACTCTCTGAATAAATTACCTAACATCAGCATACCAACAAGCGGAGCAGTTGTAGGAAGAATCAGACATACAACAATTGTAACAATGATCGGGAAGAGAATTTTCTCAAGCTTTGAAACCGGACGCAGCTGCGCCATCTTGATCTGCCTCTCCTTCTCTGTTGTAAACAGCTTCATAATCGGCGGCTGGATAATGGGCACTAATGACATGTATGAATAAGCCGCCACTGCGATTGGTCCAAGCAGCCCCGTCTGGCCAAGCTTGCCTGCAAGGAAAATAGATGTAGGACCATCTGCACCACCAATGATAGAAACTGCCGCTGCAGCCTTATCGTTAAATCCCAAAAAGATTGCGCCAAAATATGCCGCGAAGATACCAAACTGGGCAGCTGCACCGAGCAGGAAACTCTTCGGGTTGGCAATCAGCGGACCGAAATCCGTCATCGCTCCTACGCCAAGGAATATCAATGATGGCAGAATTGCCCACTCATCAAGTAAATAGAAATAATAGAGTAATCCGCCGGGTGTGCCGTCCGCACCGATCGGTGCGATAATGTCGGGATAGATATTAACCAGCAGCATACCAAACGCTATCGGCGTTAAGAGAAGCGGTTCATACTGCTTCGCGATAGCAAGATAAAGGAATATACAAGCAACAACAATCATGATCACATTTCCGCCAGTAATGTTGAAAAATGCAGTCTGATGAATCAGATTGTTCAATGTATCTGCTATATATGACATTTTGTTGACCTCCTATTTTATTTTTCAGGGCATATCACAACCCTGCTTCCACCGCATTCGCGGTGATAAAGGACTGACAGTTGTTTAGTTCAAAGTTGCAAGTAAAGCACCTGCTTCAACAGAGTCGCCAACTGCCACATCAACACTTGCTACTGTACCATCCTGAGGTGCTACTACAGGAATCTCCATCTTCATAGCTTCAAGGATAACGACCGCATCACCCTTCTTTACAGCCTGTCCGACACTCTTCTCAAGCTTGAATACCTTGCCTGCCGCACCTGCCTCGATCTTGATACTGCCTGCTGCGCCTGCACTTGCCTTAGGAGCCGGTGCTGCTTTGGGAGCTGCCTTCGGAGCTGCTTTGGGAGCTGATGCCACAGGGGCTGCTCCGGAACCTGCGCCTTCTTCTACTACGACATCATATACGTTGCCGTTAACGGTAATTGTATAATTTTTCATTTTGAAATCCTCCTAATTAGTTTTTGTTTTCCAATTTTTTGTATTTGCACGTTTAATGCTTCTCACCTGGAAGCCTTCCACACTCGATCCTTCATACGCCGCGACCGCTGCCGCTATGACTGCCACAAGCTCCATGTCATCCGAGAGGTCTTCTTCCTCTTCCTCCACAACAGGCGCTGCAGGCTCCGGATCTGCCACAGGTTCAATCTCCGCTTTCTTCGGTGCGAAAGAAGCCTGTATCTTTGGTATGAAACCAAAGGCCGAAATAATAAGGCTGATCAGTATCAATACAACAAACACTGTTCCCATGCCAAGCAATGTATTGAGCGCCGCCTTTGTCATCAGCTGCCCCTTTGTCTGGTCAAGATTCAGTGTGCATGATGTCATCTGCTGATAAATGTCATTCGTAAAAATTAATTCTACCGAGCCGTTTCCATTCTCACCTTTCACAGGAACTGTAACAATGATCGTATCGCCATCGACAACAGATGTCGGCGTACCATACTCTGTGATACTTACCATACTTTTAATACCTGTCTGAAAAGATGTAAGTGCACCATTGACGGCCTTACCCTCACACATAAAAGAAGCATCGCCGTAATACTGTGCATATGTCGATGCAAACAGATCACCAAGCTCCATATTATTATAATCCGCAAGCATTTCATCAACATCAATAGTTTCCGTTGCGACTAATACTTCTGTGAGTTTAACCACCTGTTCCGCCTTGCTCCTCGCCGAGATTTCCTTAGTCTGCTGAATTTCGCTGGGAGTCTCGTCCGAGCCGCATGCTGTTAAAACGAAAACGCAGGTAAGCATTAATAATATTCTCGCAAATTTTTTCATATTAACGTTCACCCTTTCTTAGACCGTGCCATGCTTCTTTGACGGACGATCCTCTCTCTTTGTAAATAACATCTCAAAGGCGCCGATCACATATTTTCTTGTATCAGCAGCATCAATGATCTGATCTACATAACCTCTCCTTGCTGCCCCGGTCGCACTTGTCTGGAGCGCCGCATACTCTGCTGCCTTCTCCTTGATAACATCCGCGCCCTGTCCTTCATACATGATCTTTGCCGCAAGATTTGCATCCATGGATCCAATCTCCGCGTCAGGCCATGCGATCGTGAGATCAGCACCGACTGCCTTCGAGTTCATTGCAACATATGCGCTTCCATATGCCTTTCCGATCACTACGTTTACCTTTGGCACTGTAGCGTTTGCGAAAGCATATGTAAGCTTCGCTGCCGCCTTTGCGATACGCTTCTCGCTGCACATTGTCGCCTCGTATCCCTTGACATTTGTGAGTGATAATACAGGAATATCAAAAGCATCACAGAAATTAATAAAATCTGCTGCTTTCTCACATCCATTTGCAGACAAAACAGCATCAAATTTGTCAGTGACTTCTCCCTCTGCATTGTAAACCTCTGTGCGGTTTGCAACACAGCCGACTGTCATGCCGTTTAACTTGATAAAGCCTGCCACCATATCTTTTGCGTAGTTCTCTTTTACTTCAAAGAATACATTGTTGTCTGCGATCGTAGATAATGCGATTGAGGTATCCCCCACGCAGTTTGCAAGATCTGCACAAACCCTGTTCAGGTCATCTGTGCACTCCGTATAAGATGCATCATCCTCATTGTTCCCTGGCAGCATAGAAATCAGTTCCCTGATCTTTGCGCAGATCGTATCCTCGTCAGCCACGACATCTACGATGCCGCTCTCTTTGCTCTGGAAATCTGCTGATGCAGAATCACACTTGGAAACATTGTTTCCATCAAGTGCATTGGGAGAATTTACGAAAAGTTTCGCCTTTGATGCCTCCATAAACGTGAAATCCGTCAGCGTCGGAATCAGTGCAAGACCTCCGCCACAGCTTCCAAAAACAGCTGTAATCTGCGGAATCACTCCTGATGCAAGTGTCTGCTTTAAGTAAATCTCACCAAAAGCATTGAGCGCATCTGCTGCCTCCTGAAGCCTAAGACCTGCCGAGTCAATCAGACCGATGACCGGTGCACCGGTTTTCATCGCAAGGTCATAGAGGTTTGTGATCTTTCTGGCATGCATCTCACCGACAGAACCATTCAGTACAGAAGCGTCCTGGCTGTACACATACACAAGATTGCCATTGATTACTCCATATCCGGTGACAACACCGTCTGAGGGAGTCTCAGTCTGTTTCAGATTGAAATCTGTCGCTCTTGCCGTGACAAGAGCACCAATCTCAACGAAACTGTTTTCATCAAGTAAAGATTCGATTCTCTTACTTGCTAAACTTGAAGTAGTACTCATTTTGTGACCTCCATTTTTATATTTTTAATTTTCAAAAAAAATAACATTTTATACGCAGTTGTATATTATGTTCGTCGATATCACTAACAAACTAACATAAAAACCGCGTCCATTTTAGTATAACATATATTATTCTATTCGCCTAGTAAATTTTTCACTTTTTCCCATCTTTTTTCACGACAATATCACCGAACGGCTTATTCTCCGAAATCATCCACTTTTCTACTACCCTTTGAATGCACCATTTCAGGTCAACTGCCTTTATTCCCCCCGCCGCAACCAGTCTCATGCGCTTCCATTCCTGACTGCCAACTGCATAAGTGATATATCCGATCGTCTGCCCTTCCCTGACTGGCGCCGTGAGCTCTTTTACCTTGTGCAGCGTGATCGTCACCTTCTCATCTTCATGCATCAGAAGCCCTTCCACTCCTGTCACATCCGCGGCAATCTCCACTGGTACATACATCCGCTCACCAATCCGGCCGCTCTGTCCGTTAATCACGATGATGTCTGTCCTCGCCTCCGCTGGAAGCTCCACCTCGTCAAAACTGCGGTAGTTGTAGTGCGCAAGCCCATATTCCATCAGCATCCTTGTATCACTCCACTTATAAGTCCTGTGATTCGGCCAGCCACACGCCAGAAGCGCCACGACGAAAGTCTTTCCATCCCGCCGCAGCGCGCCCACATAACAATACCCTGCCTTGTTGGTAAAGCCTGTTTTTCCTGACAATGCACCTGTCATCATGCCCAAAAATGCATTGTGGTTGACACAGGAAAAGCTTCTTGTACCTGACAGATCTGTAAAGGAATGGTTTGGCGTCCTTGTGATCTCCAGAAAAGTCTCCTTCTGCCGTGATTTCGCAACACAATACGACATGACAAGCGCCAGATCCCGCGCTGTCGTCGAATGAAATTTTTCGCCCTGCACGGCATCCAGTCCGTTTGGTGTGATATAATAAGTATTCTCGCAGCCAATCTCTGCCGCTTTCTGATTCATTAACGCCGCAAACTGCTCCACACTGCCTCCCACATGCTCGGCAATCGCCACCGCGGAATCGTTGTGGGACTCCAGCATCAGGGAGAGCACTAAATCCCTCAGCCGATACTGTTCACCGCTGCGCATTCCCAGATGCACCTGCGGCATGGAAGCTGCGTAAGCGGACACCTCCACCGTATCATCCAAACTGGCATTCTCCAGTGTGACAATCAGTGTCATAATCTTTGTCGTGCTCGCCATGGCAAGCTGCTCATTGCCGCAGCGGTCATACAACACCCTTCCGGAATCCGCATCCATCAACACTGCTGCTTTTGCATATAGTTTGAGATTCGTCTCATCTGCCTGGGCATACATTGGCTGCTGTGTCAAAATCGCTATCACCATAACAATAGATATCAGCACAACCTTTTTATTTCGCATACTCTTTTTCATAAAGCTTCATTTCCTTATAATAAAGGTTCCATAAAAATATATGTGCTGATATCTGCAAATTATCCCTTTTCACGTGGCACTTATTACACTTTCCGCAATTATTCCGCTCCATTCTTTGCCTTTGCATGGATCATGTCATATTCCAGAATGACATCATAGCCATAACTTTTGACAGCTGCCTGCATCTCATCCAGAAGTTCCTCAAAACGCTGGCGGTCCGGTGCAAATACCATTTCCCACGAATAATTCTGTATTGCACGCTTGCACTGATAACGTATGGCTGACTGCTCCGCTGTCTCCACTGATGCAGTATATAACATTCCCGGCGCAATCAGAAGCATATTATTTTTCTGCAGATATTCCATTGTGCTGTCCGCACCCATTTTTTCCTTCCAATCCTTCGCCAGCGGGGACGCATCCAGTGCCTTTACACTATCCCACAAGTCATAATAATAGTAATACCCCCTCTCGCTCTTTTCACACTGTACTACAGTTTTGTAATTCAGTGTAGATGTGCCTGACTCCCATGTTCCACCACCATACTCCTCCGGCATCTCGGCTTCACCGCCGTTCAGCAAAGCCTCTATGCCAAATTCCGTAAGATACGGACCATCTTCACGCATTTCCCATGTAAGTCCTTCCGGACCTGCCGTCGCTCCGAAAAGGTTCGCTCCATTCATCATGATTCCCTCGTCAGAATACAGCCAGTCTATAAAATCAACAAGCCTTGCAGGATCCGCAGACTGGGAACCAACCGCTATGATACTGTCCTGATTTCCGTAAGGATAGCAGCCATATGAGTAGATCTGCAGATCTTTTACAGGCGCAAACATGAAACCTTTTCCCTGATCTTCCATATTTGAAATCGTATTGAGGGCAGATTTGCCCAGCCACGGCCACGGTGAGAAAAGCACCTCTCCGTTTTTAAATTTTTTAAAACACTGATCATAATTTTGGTTCTCCGATCCTGGGTCGATCAGCCCCATCTGGTTTGCCTCAAAGAAAAAGTTCAGCATGCGCACGTATATGGAATCATCGTCGATAATACTCTGATAATCCGATCCATCCGCTTTTGCGAGAACCACTCCATACTCATCATATCCGTACATACAGCAGGGCTGTTTGACTACATTCATCATATTGTCATCCCATTCCTTGAAAAAAGAAAATCCATATGTCTTTGCGCCATCTTCTGTAACAGGATGGCGCTCCTGCATCTGCTTTAACAATGGCAGCAGATCCTCCAAAGTATCAATCTCAGGATATCCCAGTTCTTCATAATAATCCCATCGGATATATGGTCCAAACGCTGGTTCACTCCCTTCGCTCGAAACAGTTGGTTCATTGACGGACACTTGCGATGGAATCGCATAGATCCCCATTTGCCGGACACTGCTGTTCAGATTATCAATTGCAGCTTGATACCGCATTATATTTTTATCATAAAGATCATTCTCCATATCGTAAAGCAGACCTGCATTGACCAGATTCTGCAGCTGACCGTTTGTCCCTTTACAGATGATCAGATCCCCCAGATTTCCCGCTGCCACCCTTACGTCAAAGAGCATCTCCCCTCCTTTTGTCATATTGGGCGCTATGATATTCAGCTCCATATTGAACTTTTTCCTGACGACCTCACCAAACCATCCCGACTGAATCCCCTGATAATTTGCTGTAAGATCAAACACATCCACCACAATGAATTCCTCATATGGACACTTGTTTGCAGTCTCTTTTTTATCATTATTGCCACAACCTGTCGCCCAAACGCAGCATATAACCAAAACACATAAAACTATAATCCAATAATACTGTTTTCCTTTCATTTCCCCACTCCATCTTCTCAGATTGACAATTTTATTTTGTTAACATATACTATAACTATATCAATTTTATGGAACAATTCAATACATTCCCATGAAAATTGTCCAGTTACTTTGATACAGGAGACAGAACATCAATGGAAACTTTTTTAATCGCTGATGACGAAAAAAATATTCGTGACGGCCTGAAGTGCATTCTCGATTGGGAAGATCTCGGATTTACCCTGTGCGGTGAAGCGGCAAATGGCGAGGAAGCACTCTCAGGAATTTTGAAAAACACCCCCAGTCTTGTCCTGCTCGATATCCGCATGCCGAAGCTCAGCGGCATCGATATCATCCGCATTGCACGGGAGCAGGGCTACAGTGGTAAATTTATCATTCTGAGCGGCTATTCTGATTTCTCCAGCGCACAAGCTGCAATCCGCTATGGCGTGGAATATTATTTGACAAAGCCAATCGATGAGGACGAGCTTCTTGATGCCATCAACACAATCAGGGAAAGCCTGGCAAAGGAACACCAAAAGTCGAATAGAATCGCACTCTACCGCGAAAAGGCAAAAGATGTTATCCTGCACGAGCTGATCACTGGTATATGGAAAACAGACAGCAGCACCGGACTCTCATCTGCGGACTTACAGAGCATGAACCTGGTATCCAATGTCTATCAGGTAGTGATCTATGAGAAATTTGGTCTTACACCGGAGGACAAGAGCTATCGCTTTGCCGACCTTTTAAACATTACGAACAATGACAACCAGTCCTTTGAGTCCTTTCAGGAAGACAACAAAAACGTAGTTCTTCTGAAAGGGGATTTTGCAATCAGACGATTTGAGGATTTTCTGAACCATTATGAAAAAACAGAGATTCCAGAAGGAAACCCAATGGATTCCCTTTTCCTCGCATATGGACATCCCGTCAAAAGCCTCGATGAGATTTGTCTCTCATACGAGGAAGCCTCCACCCTGATCAAAAGGCGCTTCTTCTGCATCCAGGGGCAGCATATCCTAGGCTACAGTGAGCTGCCTGAACTGTCCTCAAACAGTCTTCGCATCAGCGATGACAAGCTGAACGAATTCTGCGATGCCCTGACCAACTATCTGCAGGCAAACAACCGCAAGCAGGTTGCCGCCACGCTCTTTTCCATGGAAGAATACCTGTACAATGTGGACAGCACCATCGAGTCTATCCGGCTCTTCCTCACGGACCTGTTTCTGCAGCTAAAGGAAAATATCAATAAAGTATACAACAGCTCCCGTGTGACGTTCCCCTCGAACTCTGCCATCATAGACTACATCGAGCACTGTCACTACTTGTATGAGATTATCCTATACCTCTCCGAACAGGTCAAATCCATCATGGACTGCAATGACGGCTCGTCACGCGACTCGATACTGGAGGACATCCTCAATTATATAGACAATAATTACCAGAACAATATCAAGTTAGAGACGATCGCCCCGCTCTTTGGCTACAACAGTGCCTACCTTGGCAAGCTCTTTACAAAAGCGATCGGTGAAAACTTCAACTCCTATGTCGACCAACGGCGCATTGAGCACTCCAAAAAACTTCTCGGACAGCAGAATATGAAAGTCTATGAAATATCCGATCAAGTGGGCTATAAGAATGTAGATTATTTTCACAAAAAATTTAAAAAATATGTCGGCATCAGCCCTGCGGAATACCGTAAACAATTGAAATTAGATGACTAAGGAGCTGTAGAAAAATGGCAGACTGCAAATAAACAGTCTGCCATTTCTTTATAAAAATTTTACAGAAATGTTTTCTTATTTTGTCAATGCAACCTTCTCTGCAATGATATCTGTCAACATAGCTTCCGCCTCAGCCATTCCTGTCTTTTCCAACTCTGAAATCATTGCATCATAATTGGCATCGAAATCAGCCTCAGAACCTGTAACACACTTGATCAATGCTGACCAAGATATTTCATCTAACTGGTTTGCTATCTCGTCAAACTCCATTGGCTTTGCAAGCGCCCAGAGTGGAGGAAAATCTGGTATCTCAAATTCGCTTGTCTGAGGGAACATATCCACCAGAAT
>JAIEEY010000002.1 GCA_029067205.1 Lachnospiraceae bacterium | reverse complement strand
ATAAATCAGTCTCCTTTTAAAGTTTTTTCGTCAATTCTTTCTTTTATTGATTCATCTAAATCATTAAAATTTGATTCTTCTCCATACAAAATAGTATCATATTTTTCTTCCATATCTATTTTACATAATATATATTGAATTTCAAATATATTTTCACTGGTTGACTTATCAAAGATATTGCCTTTCACACGAAAACTTTTTGGAACATATATTTCTTCTATCTCTTCCTGTTTCAGTCCAATCAATACAGACTGGTCTATATTGGTAATTGCATATGGATATATACATGTATCTGTCGCGAAATCCTTAATAATAAAATATCCTTCTGATACAAAATTACCTAAATCCTTAAGATTATCACTCTTTTTCATTGCAGTAGATAGTGGAAACCTTTGGTTAAAATACATCTGGCTTGATTGTAAATGTCCACTTTTAGCAAGAGAATAAAATTGTGACGGGCTTAAATATGTACCAACACCAGTCAAATGTAAGTAATTATCAATCCCATAATACATTTCAAAACAATGATTTTCAAAAATATAGAGATAGTATCGCCCAGCCAATTGTGATGAATAAGTTTGAGCATTGGTTATGACATTGTTTCTCACAATATCAATCTTATCTTGTCGTGTCATTTGTCCTCCTAGCAAAAGAGCAGCTTGCTTAAAAACAAGCTGCTCCAACAATAATTTCTAACTATGAGTGTTTTATCCTGGTTGTCAGGCTCGTTACCCATCTTGGCAACTCATGCGTTACGGTCATTCTTCTACCAGCCGTATTGGTCAAGCATTCTCTCTGCTTTGGAGCTCGTCATCCATCTTGATGACTCTTGCGTTATGGTTGTTTACCCTGTTCCATATCCAGCCCAACTTTTACGTGTCTCCACACGAAAAGCATTACTGCTTTCATCTATATTATAACCGATTTCTCTCAAAAATCAACTACTTTTATCCTTGCCTTTCGTTTTTTCAGTTTTTTTAAATAATGATACAAACCATTCCCCCATTGGAATCGTTGACGATTTTCTGCATGGTATCCTGTAATTTGATCTGGCTTTCCTCACCAATCATGGAAACTTTGCTCGTGATGCCATCGTTGACCAGCTGTTCCACAGTCTTACCAAAGATGTTTGTCTCCCAGATTCCTTCCTTGGAAGTCTCTGCATCTGAAATATATCCGATCAAATCCTGCGCCTGCTGCTGTGTCCCGACAATCGGCGCGATTTCTGTCTCTATATTTGCCTTGATCATGTGTATAGAAGGGCTCTGCGCCTTAATCTTCACACCGTATTTATTGCCATGTTTGATCAGCGTCGGATTATCCAGCATGATCTCATCACGCTCTGGTGTGACAACTCCGTATCCCTTCTGTCTGACACTCTCAAGTGCATTGAGTACTTTCTTGTACTCTCTCTTCATGTCAGCCAGACTTGATAAGAGCTGCATCAGCTGATACTCACCCGATATATTCTCCCCGGTCATGGAACTCAATAACTCATAATAATACTTTGTATCCCCTTCGAGTAAAAAGGAAGCCGAGCCATCCGCAATGTTTACCTGATCATATTTGCAGCGTTTGATATACTCGCTGTCCTTTTCAAGCAGCTGGCTGAAATCCTTCTCTACCAGGTCACGCACTGTCTTGACCTTATCCATGATAACATGAAGCTTCTCAATCACTTCTTTCTTCATAGGATTGTCGATCTCCATGATATCCATCCATTTCGGCGTGTAAAATTCAATCACGGATACCGGAAATTCATACATGATCTGTTCCAGTATCATCGTAATGTCATCCCGCCTAAGCTGTTCGATATTGACTGGTATCGCCTTTATCTCAAATTTCTTTTCCAGTTCTGCAGCGATATTTTTTGCCTCCTCAGAATACGGCTTTGTTGTATTTACAAGCACCACAAACGGTTTTCCGAGTTCCTTGAGTTCTGTGATTGTCTGCTCCTCTGCAGGCCTATAGGCATTTCGTTGTATTTCTCCAAAACTTCCATCCGTAGTGATCACAATACCAATCGTCGAGTGGTCCTGAATCACTTTTCTGGTTCCGATCTCTGCTGCCTGCGTAAACGGGATTTCCTCTTTGGACCATGGTGTTTTTACCATGCGTTCCACATCCTCCTCCATATGCCCCGCAGCACCTTCAACCATGTATCCGACACAATCGATCAGCCGCACTTTCACATTGATTCCGTCGCTGATCTCAATCTGGGCAGCCTCCTTTGGTATGAACTTCGGTTCTGTTGTCGTGATTGTGCGTCCTCCGCTGCTCTGTGGCAGTTCGTCCTGCGTTCGTGTTCTCTCATGCTCATTTTCAATCTGCGGCAGCACCATTAAATCCATAAAACGCTTTATAAAAGTAGATTTTCCTGTCCTGACTGGTCCTACCACTCCCACATAGATTTCTCCACCGGTCCGCTGGCTGATATCTCTGTATAAATTAAATTCCTGATTTGCATCAAGCTGACTCATTATATTCCCCTTTCTTAATTCAATGATATAAACTATTCTTTTCACCCTGTCTGTTTATACTTATGCGAGCCTGCACAAAAAAAGAACCATAACTGTCCATTTTAAATGTTATCGTTATGATTCCCTTTTTCAAACCCCTATTGATTTTTATGCCAGCTCTGAAAATGGCTTTTATATGACTTATTACTCTGCCTGCCTCGTTCACTCTTTCCGCACTTATTTCCATATTTACTATCTTTGTGCAGTCTGTCCTCTTCTGTCGCATTATGATGTACATTTTCCTCTGCTGACACTTTCGCGTTCTTATGTGCCTGCGACGCATACCGGCGTGCGAGCACTTTCTTCTTCTCTCTGGAAGCCTGCTTTGCGGCATCTGCGGCGCGTTTCCGGTCGCGTGCATGTACTTCGTCACTGTTGTATATGGACAGCCCTTTCGTCTCTGTCAAACGCACATAATTTGGATACGCTGTATACTTCATGTGACATTTATTGCATTCATATGTGTTTAGAGTGTCACCGTTTGGCATATTTACTTTGAGTGTGAGACCATATTTGACAATCCCCTCACAGCCTTCCCTTATACACTTATTGATTCTCTTATCATAGACGTAAAAAACGTCACCCTCCCGTAATCGTACCTTTCTCTCAGGCGCCTTCTTTTCCATCTTTTCTCAAACGGTCCTTTCTCTCTTTCGCCGCCAAACCTATTATTTATTTGCCATCAGTTTGACCATCGCTTCATTCAACCCTTTTACTGTAAGCTTATACATCGGGAATATTTCCTTCACGGCAGTCTCCGCCTCGCGCCATGGTGCGCGTCCTGGTGCCATCTTGGGATTCATCCACACGATTTTCTTGTAGTGCCGTTTCATCAACTGAAGCCACTCAAAACCAGACAGTCCGCCGTTAGGTCCCCTGTAGTTGCCTGTATCTGAGTAAAGCTCCTCCGGCGCCATCGCCGCGTCACCGACAATGATCACTTTGTAGTCGCTGCCGACATTTCGAAACATCCACTCGGTATCAATCCAGTCCCCGTTCTCGCATTCCGGTGTCTTATACAGTTTAGAGTAGATACAATTGTGAAAATAATACACTTTCACATCCTTAAAATGATTGGACTTATTCACAGACTGGAACAGATCATTCATCAGTCTTGTATACGGAATCATCGTCCCGCCGGAATCCATTAAGAGCAGCAGCTTCACCGCATTCTTGCGCGGCTTCATCATCTCAATCTGCAGATATCCACCGTTATTGCAGGTCTTGTCAATCGTCTCGTCAATGTCAAGCTCCGATTTTGGAATATCAAGCTTCGTGGAAAACTGTCTCAACCGCCGCAGCGCCATCTGGAACTGGCGGTTGTCGATCACCTTGTCATCCCTGAAATCCCGGTACTTGCGCGCGCCCACGACAGAAAATGCCGACTGGTAGCCTGTCTGACCACCGACACGCACGCCGCCCACGTTTCCGCCCATATTTCCAAAGGAAGTTTTTCCCATCGTTCCAATCCAGAAGCTTCCTCCGTTGTGCTCCTCATTCTGGTCTTTCAGACGCTGCTTGAACTTCTCCTCCACATCATCCTTATCCACCTGAATGTCTTCCACCTGATTCAGATGGTTTCTTGCCTCCTCATGGGCAAGCTCCAGCATATCGGACTTATCGAGCCACCGCAGCATATTTTTCCCAACCTCGGTCTCGGTCTTGACACCCTTGAAGCACTCCTCAAACGCCATGTCAAACTTGTCAAATTCCGTCTCACTCTTTACCAGTATCATTCTCGCCACATAGTAAAACTGCGTCAGCGAGCTCTCGCAGAGTCCTTTGTCAAGCGCCTCCTGCAGGTCAAGCCACTCACCTAATGAGACCTCGAGACCTTTCTCTTTTAATGTATAGAAAAATTTAGAAAACATTCTTTTCCCTCACACGATAACCAAAACAAAGACAGCCAATCTTAATGGATCTCCTGTCTCACAGTCTCCAAATCCTCGTCTTTCTTCACGACCACACCGACAAACGGCAGCTTTGACCTTAATGTATCAGCCGATATGCCGCCAATCTGAAGGGCATTGATCCAGTCGATCAGTTCTGAAGTACTTGGCTTTTTGCGCACATCGCGGAGTGCCCTGATATCATAAAATACCTGCATCGCATTTTTCATGAGATGCTCCTCGACATCAGGATAATGCGTCTTGATAATCTCCTCCATAAGCTCCGCGTTCGGGAAGTCAATATAGTGGAAGATACATCTTCTCAAAAATGCATCTGGAAGCTCTTTCTCAGCGTTAGATGTAATGATAACAATCGGTCTGTGCTTTGCCTTGACAGTGCGTTTCGTCTCATGAATATAGAATTCCATCTGGTCAAGCTCCCACAGAAGGTCATTCGGAAACTCCAAGTCCGCCTTGTCAATCTCATCTATTAAAAGGACAACCTGTTCGTCGCTCTCAAACGCCTCCCCAAGTTTTCCAAGCTTGATATAGCGCGCGATGTCATCAACACCTTCCTCGCCAAACTGTCCGTCATAAAGTCTCTGAATCGTATCATACATGTACAGACCATCTTGCGCCTTTGTCGTGGATTTGATATTCCATATGATCAGTTTCTTGCCGAGGGAATTTGCTACCGCCTGCGCGAGCATCGTCTTTCCCGTGCCCGGTTCGCCCTTGATCAAAAGCGGCTTTTTCAGCGCAATCGCCACGTTTACACTGGAGAGAAGCTCCTCGCTTGCTACATAGTCCCGTGTACTGTTAAATTCTGTGTTTGCCATTTTGTACCTTTCCTTTCTTTTCAATATTGTTGACCGATTCCTCTTTCCAATCCGTCCCTTATGATCTTTACGAGATATTCTGGTTTTCTAAAATCCGCATCTTTAAAAACCGCGGAAGCCGCCACAAGTGCATTTCTTGTATAAATGGGATTTTCTTCAAATAATTTTCTATCAATAGGCATACCATGAGAATCCGCAAATTGACAGATAAAAGTTATGGTAATTCTAGTATTTTATATTTTTTACAGAGCACTTTGCGAATATCTTCCCCCGTAATTTCACCTTTTTTCTTTTTCGACAAGTTCCATAAAATCATCTGATGGCTTTATTCCATCTAATTGTACAATGCCAATTGCATACTCCCACGCTTTTGCATTATCCATAGCAAATCTTCTTTCTATTTTTCATTATTGTCTTAGGAACTGTATCCTCTTTATCATCTGTCAACAGTAAACAAAACATATCTTTTCTCTTCTGCAGCCTTTTTCCAAAAGTCCAGGCTGTCCCGAAGATATTCCCATGTGTATTCAAAATCTTCTTCGTCGAGCCGCCCGTCATAATCCTCAGGATCAATCATATCATAACATTTCCTGCATTCCTCTTTTGTCCTTTTGGGAAGCTCTTCTGCGATCTCAGCCACCTGCCCAGGTGTTTTTAAAATCATAAATTCATCCTCTTCACTTTCAATGATGATAACCTCACCAGAAGGCTCACGCATCAGTCCATATACAAATTCCCCGCCAAAAATCACATTGCAGAGCGGCTGGAATTCGTTTTCAAAATTGAGCGTTCCGTCCGTAAGCACTCGGTGCATGGCATCCCATGACTTATCCAGTTCACACACATATTCAGGAAATTCATCCCAGAAATTTTCTTCAATTTCTTCGTGCATATAGTCAGCACGCTCGCTTCTTTCTACCGCTAACAACTTTTCCACCTCTTGCTCATTCAGAGCAAACAGAACTGCCAAACACCCCATAGAACACCCTCCATTGTCTTTATATTTGGTATTTCACATTTTTCAATCGCCTTTTTCTATTATAACAAAGCCTGTATACATTCCGCAACAAAATTCACATAGAAATTATCTACTTTAGTCCTTTTAATAATATCTTAATGCCATCTTTCATCACTTTCGCAATCCAACGTCTTTCCTTCTTACTCCATTTCGGTATGTAATGTTCCTCGTCTTCTTTTACCAATAAATTACATCCATAAAACAGCTTCTCATAAATACGCTGAATGACTCCCTCCCTGTGATCACCTAAAAACTCACAGTTTATAGAATGTGCTGCATCTGAAAAAATGTTCCAACAATCCAGATAACGCACACAATCTATTTTTCTTAAATTCTTTTTCCTATAAATTGATGGAGCTATGAAAAATTCAACTGCACATGGACGAAACATTAATTTCTCCTCTTTTGCAAAAGCGATCGCTTCCTTTTTTGTCGGAAAAGATTTTAGCTTTCCGTCTCGGTCGAGCAGAAACCCGTCAATATCATCCGTATACCAAAAAGTGTAATATTCTTTATATTCGTCCATTACGATCTTAAATGGAACCAAATCATATTCTTTCTGCAGCTCTCCACATAACACCGTTACACCTCTTTTTTGATGCTCAATCTTATAGCTCCCCCGCAGGAATCTTTCCATTCTTGTATTCTTCAATCAATGTATCAAGCCATTCGTCTTTATAATTTAATACAAGGCTGTCATAAATTAACCCAAAGTCATCGGAAACATAATCCGCAAGTTCACTCTCAATATTTTGTTCGATGATCATAAATGCCTTTTCTCTTATTTCGTCCTGCTCTTCTTCATTTTCAACGGTATAATTTTGATCATTCTTTAAAGCATCTATTTCTGCGTTAACCCGACACCATTCCGTGTCGAAGGGCGCACTGTCCCTGCAATCAAGTAACTCATTCAGGCAATCTTCATCAAATGCTTCATAGTCAATATTTTTAAGGCAATTGATCAGTTCATTCATAAAATCCATAACCTAATTTTCTCCCCCATCCTCATCATGTGCAAGCTCAGTCTTCTTATCGCGTATCATTGGAAAGTGCCAAAAAAGAAATTCCAAAATTTACTTCTAATGCTTCAAGAAATTCCTGACATATGCAGTTTTCTGAACAAGCCAAAAACATATTTTTCCTGTCACTTTGCTGGTTCCTATATGGATATTCCAATCCTGCAGGATATCCATCCCTATTAATATATTACCTTTCCTGTCGTAATTAACATATATAGTATCCTGCTGAACAGGCATCCCTGCAATATGGAAATTTTTAATGGCATGCCGAAATTTCATGGCTGGGCACTGCATTTTTTCTTCAAATGTACTTGGTCTGCTATGTCGCTCACCCCCAGACTCCACACCATAGCTGATTTCATATGGGACATTGCCTTCAATATCATCTGCTTTTAATGAATCGCAAAAAACTTTTAATGCCTGAAATCTAGCCAATGGAATCGTACTGATCGAACATCCTGTATCTATTTTTACAGGAACATTGCTGAAAGGAGCCAGTATATTATCCAGTTTAAAAGATGCTGTTGTCATAAAAGAGCCTCCAATTCCTACCCTGGTCGGAAGCAATTCTATCGCAATGAATTTATTCATCATATACTACCCCGTCTTCCAATTCTGCACTGTCAAAGAAAACTGGTGTGATTGCTTTATCCTGTTTAAACCATTTTGTGTATTCTTCCGTATTTCCGCTACCAAAATAAACTAATGTTCCTTCCACATCATTATCTGCTAATAATTCTGTATCCAGTAAAATCATACAAGTATCCAATATATTACTTAACTGCGAAACTCTGACTCGCATATTTTCTTGCAGATCATTTAACGTATATTTCTGCTTTGCCTTTGCCATACTATTGTAAATTCCTCCTCCATTTTCAATACAACTATTGATTCATCATCTCTTCTCCCCAATCCTCATCATGTACAATCTCAATCTTCTTATCGCGTATCATCAAGTCCCTGACTGCCGCCTCCGCTGTTTTTCCATTGAAAAGAACTTCATTCACCTGCTCTATGATCGGAAGCTCGACATCGTACTTTTCTGCCAGCCGCATCGCAGCCTTTGCCGAGAACACACCCTCGACAACCATTTTTACCTCCGCCATAGCCTCCTCCATCGTCTTTCCCTGTCCGATAAGGATTCCTGCACGCCTGTTGCGGCTATGCATGCTCGCACAGGTCACAATCAGGTCACCGATGCCTGACAACCCGCAGAAGGTCTCGAATTTGCCGCCCATAGCCATACCAAGTCTTGCGATTTCCGTGATACCACGCGTGATCAGCGCCGCTTTTGTATTGTCGCCATAGCCAAGCCCGTCCGCGATACCAGCTGCAAGGGCGACCACGTTTTTGAGCGCCGCACCAAGCTCAATCCCCAGCACATCAGGACTTGTATACACCCGGAACACATCACTCATAAAAACGTTCTGGATATATTCTGCCGTCTTTTTCGTCTTTGCACCTACCACAATCGTTGTGGGAATACACTTTCCAACCTCCTCAGCATGGGAAGGTCCTGATAGAACCGCCACATCTGCCTGCGGCACCTCGTCCTCGATCACCTGTGAAAGTGTCATGAGTGTAGACTCCTCAATCCCTTTTGCCACATTCACAATAATCTGCCCTTCTGCCACGTACTCCTTCATTCTATGCGCTGTCCCACGCGTAAAGGAAGAAGGAACTGCAAGCACCAGAATATCCTTTTCTTTCACAGCATCCGCAAGCTCTGTCGTAAACACAATATCTTTCGCAAGCTTCACTCCCGGAAGTTTATCTTTGTGCTCATGCTCCCTGTTCAGCATGTCGATTTCATCCTTTAATGCCGACCACACCGTAATATCATGTCCATTGTTGTGCAGAAGCACTGACAGTGCAATTCCCCAGCTGCCTGCTCCAATCATTCCTATCTTTGCCATAACAATTCCCTTACCTTTCGATTTACTTTCCATTCTTTTTATTGAGATATGTCTTTCTTTCCTCCTTATGTAACAGCCGCTTAATATTTGCCCGATGTCCCCAAAATGCGAGTATCGCCAGAAGCGTCGTCACGATATAGAGCTCATTTAACGCGGGCTGAGCCATCCCCCACAATCCCATCTGTCCAAAAATGACCATCTCTGCAATCAGCACAATCTCCACTACCAGGGACCCCAGCGATACATAGTGTGTCGTAAAAAAGATTCCGAAAAAAGTAATGACCTGCGGAATGATCATATAAGGGTGGAAAAAGATCACAAGTCCGGCTGTACACGCAATTCCCTTCCCTCCTTTAAATCCCAGATAAAAGGGAAAATTATGCCCCAGAATGGAGCCTGCTGCCGCATAGATTGCAAGCAGATACAAAATATCGCCGTACTGTTCCCGGAACAGAAGTCTTACCGCTGTCATTGCCAGCCCTGTCTTAATGATATCACAAACCAGCACGATTGCACCTGCTTTTTTCCCGAGCACACGAAGGGAATTTGTCGTACCCGCATTTCCGCTCCCATACTGCCTGATATCAATGCCGTGCAGTTTTCCATAAATATACGCCGTCTGAAAGCAGCCGAAAACATAACCAATCAATAAGCAAACTAAACGAATCATTTCACACAATGTCCTTTCTTATTTGTCTTCTTTTCGTTCCCTGATAATAAATTTCAGCGAAGTTCCCTTAAAGCCAAATGCCTCCCTTATTTTATTTTCAAGATATCTGGTGTATGAAAAATGCATCAGTTCCTTGTCATTTACAAATACCACAAACGTCGGCGGCTTCACGCCCACCTGTGTCGTGTAGAAAATCTTGAGCCGCCTGCCCTTGTCTGATGGCGGCTGCTGAAGCGCCACGGCCTCTGTGACAATCTCATTGACAACGCCTGTAGAGATACGCAGCGACTGATTCTGGATCACCATGTCAATCGTCTCAAACAATTTATTGAGCCTTTGTCCTGTGACAGCAGAGATAAACACAATCTCCGCATAGAGCATAAAGGATAACGTATTCCGCACTTTCTCGGTAAAACGGTAAATGGTCTTGTCGTCTTTTTCAATGGCGTCCCACTTGTTTACCGCAATAATAATGCCCTTCCCCCTGTCATGCGCAATCCCTGCAATCTTGGCATCCTGTTCTGTTACGCCCTCCACCGCATCGATCACAAGCACCACCACATCGGCACGCTCCACCGCACTCACGGTACGTATGATCATAAAGCGCTCGAGTTCTTCCTTAATCTTATTTTTCCTGCGCAGACCGGCTGTATCGATAAACACATACTCTTTGCCATTGTATACAATCTCCGTGTCAATGGCATCTCTCGTTGTACCGGCGATATCCGACACGATCACGCGCTCCTCACCGGCAATTTTATTGATGATGGACGATTTCCCGACATTGGGTTTTCCGACAATCGCAATCCGCGGTCTGTCGTCCTCTTCCTCTGTCAGTGCCTCCTCGTCAAACAGCTCTGTCACGGCATCAAGCATCTCGCCAAGCCCGAGTTTGTTGACCGATGAAATCGGATACGGCTCCCCGATACCGAGATTATAGAATTCATAGACATCTGCCTCCATCTTGGCAAAACTGTCCACTTTATTCACCACAAGCACCACCGGCTTGTGACTCCTCCTGAGCATATCAGCAACCTTCGAATCCGCGTCCACAAGCCCCTGACGCACATCGACCAGAAAAATGATCACGTCTGCCGTATCAATCGCAATCTGTGCCTGCTCACGCATCTGCGACAAGATGATATCCTTGCTGTCCGGCTCGATTCCTCCGGTATCAATCATCGTAAAATTCCAGTTCAGCCAGCTCACATCCGCATAAATGCGGTCTCTGGTGATACCCGGCGTATCCTTCACAATCGAAATCCTATCCCCGGCAAGCACATTAAAAAGTGTTGATTTTCCTACATTTGGTCGCCCTACGATCGCCACGATCGGTTTCTTGGTTCTCTTTTCCATTTTATTCTGTATCTCCATTTCTTTCCATATAAGTTACCACGCAACTCCACTCCCCGCGAATTTGTGCCTCTGCACAAATTCGCCATGTGAAATCTCTGATTTCACATCAGAGATTTCACATTATCATCGCATCAAGTAAATCCTGCCCGCTTGATTTTACAATATCTATCGGCACTTGTAAAGCTTTTTCGAGTTCAGCAACCGTCATATCGTCAAGAAATACAGTCTCACCGCTCTTTAAGATATTCTGCGGCAGCAGCAGTTTATCCCCCAAAGCCTGCCCTTTGAGCTGTGCCAGCAGATCTTGTCCCGTCAGCAGACCGGAGACGGTTATCATCTCTCCGAAAAAGTCATTTCTGATGGGATAAATGCGAATCGTCAGCTGTGGGTACGCCGCCATAACCTGTACCGCCATATCAGAAATAAAACGATATGCAAGCTTTCCTGTCGCAATTGACAGTTCCCTAGACGCAATCTCGACACCTTTTGTGATCTTTAGCTCGTCAAATGCCTCCTGAAACTCATTTATCAGAAGCCGCAGCATACCGACACCATTTTCCAGCTGGAGATAGCCGTCATAACGCTCCTCCTCCGGAAGCTCCTCTTCCGCCAGGATATACCACTCGTCACTGGCATGGATAAAATGAACACCATATTGGGGATAAAGCATGTCCTGCCATTTATGAACCACGGAAAGCACCTGTTTGGCGTCTTCCTTTGTAAATGGTTCCAGCGGAAACAAACCTTCGCGGTATTTTGACAATCCCACCGGCACTACCGACACACTCTCCAGGTTCGGAAGATACGCTGACAGGTCTTTGATGCTTCTCTCCAGCTCTGCCCCGTCATTTACCCCTTTGCACAACACAATCTGCCCGTTCATGGTAATCCCTGCCCCGGCAAGTTTCCACGCCTTTTCCAAAGCCTGTCCCGCAAAACGATTGTTTAACATTTTGCAGCGAAGCTCAGGATTCGTTGTCTGAAAGGAGACATTGATCGGTGAAAGGTGGTATTTGATAATGCGGTCGACATCCTCGTCGGACATATTGGTCAATGTCACATAATTTCCCTGCAGAAAGGACAATCTCGAATCATCGTCCTTGAAATACAGCGTGTCCCGCATTCCTTTTGGCATCTGATCGATAAAGCAAAAAATACACTTGTTGTGACAGGAACGGTAATCGTCCATCAGTCCGTTTTCAAAAGTAATGCCTAAGTCCTCATCATATTCTTTGTCAATTTCAAGAATCCATTCATCCCCCGACGGTTTTCGAACCAATACTTCGATATATTCGTCCTGTATATAGTACTGATAGTCAAAAATATCTTCTATTTTATTTCTATTGATCTCCACAAGGGTGTCGCCTGCCTCAATCTCCAGCTCTTCGGCTATGCTTCCCGGCGCCACTTTCTCAACAACGTGTAAATGTTCTTTTTTCATAAATATTCTTACCTTTTTTCTAAATTTTCCCGTTACTGTTCACACCTCTACTGTGTTTTGCATATTTATACGTTTTTTCAGTGTGAACAGCAGCATTTTGGCGCTCGATTCCCACTACTTTAACAGGGGAGTGAACAGTAACATTTTCCCAAACTCTCTCTCTATGATACTAGAAATTCCTTGACGTGTCACTACTTGAATGATATAAAATATAGAGGAACGACTTTTATGGAAAGGAATGTATGCCAAGTGTCATATTTGAAAAAACTAAAAAATGCCATGCCTGTAGCACCTTTAAAGTTAATGGTCTTAAAAAGTGCAGCAGAACTCGGAAACGAAGTCAATAATTATCTGGTCGATTTTCGCAGCAAGGCAAACAACGTATATAACAATGATCCCGCATTTCAGGGTTATGCGGAAAAAAACTATCTGTTTCAATTCAGTACACCCCGCTTTAACAGTGGTGAGGCAAAAGCTGTTCTGGAGGAGACCGTCCGCGGAAAAGATCTGTTTATCCTCGTGGACGTATGCAATCACAGCCTGACCTACACCATAAACGGCTACACAAACCATATGTCACCCGATGACCACTATCAGGACCTGAAGCGTGTCATAGCCGCGACAAATGGAAAGGCACACCGTATCAGTGTGATCATGCCCTTCTTGTACGAAGGCAGACAGCACAGGCGAAACGGTCGGGAATCACTGGACTGTGCATATGCATTCAAAGAACTCACCCAGATGGGTGTCAGCAATTTCATCACCTTTGATGCCCATGACCCAAGGATACAGAATGCTGCACCACTAAGCGGTTTTGACAATTTTACCGCACACTATCAGTTTACAAGGGCACTCCTGCGCGCAGAGAAGGACTTGGTTCTGGACAAGGATCACATCATTGTCATCTCGCCCGACGAGGGTGCACTGGACAGGGCGATCTATTTCTCGACTGTCATCGGTGCTGACACAGGCATGTTCTACAAACGCCGTGACTACTCCACCATCGTAAAGGGAAAAAATCCGATCGTTGCCCATGAATTTCTCGGAAATGATATCGAGGGCAAGGATATCATTATTATTGACGATATGATTTCCTCCGGTGACAGCATGCTTGACACTTCCAGACAGCTCAAGGCAATGAAGGCAAAACGTGTATTTATCTGCACGACCTTTGGCTTGTTTACAAACGGTCTTGCCGCATTTGACAAGGCATACGAGGAAAGTGTGTTTGACAAAGTGATCACAACCAACCTCTGCTACCGCCCACCCGAACTGCTGACAAAATCATATTATCTCGAAGCGGATATGAGTAAATTCCTCGCCTCGATCATTGACTATCTGAACCATGACTTGTCTATAGAACATGTGTCGACACCTACCGAGAAAATACAGCATATCATCAAACTTTATCTCAATGGTGATGAAATCTTTAAAGTATAAAATGAGCAGGCGTAAGCCTGCTCATTTTATATGCACACTTTCTGGAAATTCTTCTTTCCTTTTTTCAATACAAACCCTTCCTCAAACACCTCTTTTGCATATACAGTCTTTGCATCCGTAACCTTATCCCCATTCACGGACACACCGCCCTGCTCCACAGCGCGTCTTGCTTCAGACTTTGAGGCTGTCATGCCTGCCGTGACAAGCAGTGTGAGAATGTCAATATTACCATCCGTGAAGTTCTCGTCAGAAAGCACTGTCTTTGGCATATTCTCTGAATTTGCACCGCCCGCAAACAGTGCTGCGGCTGCCTCCTTCGCCTTCTGTGCCTCCTCCGTGCCATGCACCAGCTGTGTCAGTTCAAATGCGAGAATCTCCTTTGCCTTGTTGAGCTCACTGCCCTCCCATTTCTCCATCGCCTCAATCTCTTCCAGCGGAAGGAATGTAAGCATCTTCAGGCACTTGACCACATCTGTATCCGACACATTTCTCCAGTACTGGAAAAACTCGTATGGAGAGGTTTTCTCAGCGTCAAGCCACACTGCGCCAGACTCCGTCTTGCCCATCTTCTTACCCTCTGAGTTGAGCAGAAGGTTGATCGTCATGGCATATGCATCCTTGCCAAGCTTGCGGCGGATCAGCTCTGTGCCGCCGAGCATATTACTCCACTGGTCATCCCCGCCGAACTGCATATTGCAGCCGTATTTCTGGAACAGTGTGTAGAAGTCAAAGCTCTGCATGATCATGTAGTTAAATTCAAGGAAGGTCAGTCCTTTCTCCATACGCTGCTTGTAGCACTCCGCCGCGAGCATGCGGTTTACGGAGAAATGCGGTCCGATCTCGCGCAGCACATCCATGTAATTCAGGTCGAACAGCCAGTCGGCATTGTTGACCATCATCGCCTTATCCTCGCCAAATTCAATAAACCTGCTCATCTGCTTCTTGAAACAGTCCACATTGTGCTGTATCGTTTCCGTTGTCATCATTTTGCGCATGTCCGTCTTTCCCGAGGGATCGCCGATCATTGCCGTGCCGCCGCCGAGCAGGGCGATCGGTCTGTTTCCGGCCATCTGGAGTCGCTTCATCAGGCAGAGCGCCATGAAATGTCCTACGTGAAGGCTGTCCGCCGTAGGGTCAAAACCAATGTAAAATACCGCCTTCCCGTTGTTAATCATTTCCCTAATTTCATTCTCATCTGTCACCTGGGCAATCAGTCCTCTTGCCACCAATTCGTCATACAACTGCATTTTCTCTACTCCTTTCACTACGTGCAAGGGACAAAAAAATCGCCCCTTGAATGTTAATACGTTCAAAGGACGAGGTATAAACCACGTGTTACCACCTTTTTTCACACAGGACTCGCGCCCTATGCCTCAGCAAGTACGGGAAAAAATATTTTCCGATACTCCTCCCAATATAACGTTCGGGGATTCCGTCACAGCCTACTTTTGCGTATCCATGCGCATGCGCAGATTTCGGTGTGCAGCTCCAAGAGGTATTCCCTTTCACTTTCCCTTGCGCCTCTCATCAACCGGCGGCTTTCTGTAAGTTCCCATGAAAGCTACTTATTCTTTTCACAGCCTTTATCGATATTCAAAATTGTAACAGCTCCCTCATTTTTTGTCAATGAAAAATTATGAAACCTATACGCAAAATCTTCCGATTCTTTCCAAAAACTCATCCGCCTTCGCCTTTTCTGCATGAATGTTCATCTGCATCATACGGCGGAAGCCCTTGCTCAGCATTCCCATAATCGACTTCGCGTTGATCACACTGTCTCCTATAGAGATATCAACGTCGTAAGAACACTTCTCTGTCTGATGGACAAATTCCATCACATCATCCACATCGGATAAAAATATGTTTCTGCTTATCATAATAACTCCCCATTCCTTTAACTGTTATAAGATTACTCTTCCTGTGCCACCCTGATTTTGGTATCGGAAGCTTTTCATGAATATTGAAAACCCATTTCTTGCCTCTAATATAGTATTGTTTCCTGTTTTTGTCAATCACCGAACATAACATTTTTTACATTCTATAGTCAATTTTTTTGCATATTTTGCACAATATTCTATCAAATCCTCTTTTCTAGTTTCTGTTTACACCCCTACTATATTTTGCATATTTATACGCTTTTTCGGTGTGAACAGCAACCTTTTCTATTCTTTTCCCGCTATAAATTTCATATTGATTTTGTATCTGCAAACATCTATAATGTAGACGTAAAACAAGAAAATACGTAACGATTCAGAACCTGCCTTTGCTGCCCAAATCTGAACCGCTACGGAAATACGATGAATATTACGAAAGAGAGGGAATCAAATGGAATCGTATTTCATGTTTAAAACGACACACAAAAGCCCCCTCACAATGATGGAAGCTTTTGTGTATCTCTTTATTACTGTGCAAATACCACATAGCTCATGCGATCCCTGATCCATTGACGATTCTCCGGGGTGACATCACCACTTTTCAGAC
>JAIEEY010000199.1 GCA_029067205.1 Lachnospiraceae bacterium | reverse complement strand
ATATTTACCTTCCCTGTCTTTAAATAATTCAAATAGCCACATTTCATCCCCATACAAAAGAAACGTATATTACACTCAGAACATTTATTGTCTTTACGTTCATATCTCTCATATAGCAACTTAATTGACTTATTTGTATCTACCCCTTCATCTAAATTGCCAATTTCAAAATCTTCGTCCACAACATAGCCACATGGATATATCTTTCCGTTTGACATTATTGAAAATGCACCTACACCAGCGTTACACATTTCAAATCTATTATTCCCATGTATAATAAACTGCAAAAAATGACCATCAAATAAATCAATGCCAAATTTTCTCCCCGCTATCAATTCTTCTATATAATAATTCCTGAGCAATTCAATTTGTCTTGCAAATTCATCTTTTTCTTGCTGACTTAATTCCATATTTACATCTGGAATCATACTAATATCATTAATCCCTGTACTATGAAAGTTTTTTACATTCTCATATATATATTGAATGGTGTTTTTGGCTATTGTTGCCCTTACAGAAAACACGATATTCTCTCTGGTAAGTTTATTCATTTTCCCAACAATATCATCATAATAATCCATTCCATTTTTACTTTTTCTGTTTAAGTTATGAGCATATTTAGTTCCATCAAAACTTAACCGTACATGAAAATGATAGCACTTAAACAGTTCCATTGTATCATCATCCAGTAAAGAGGCATTTGTAGTAATATAATAAACGCATAGACGATCACTATAATGTACGTGAATGTAATCAAGCGCCTGCATAATCAAATCTTTTTTTAACAGAGGTTCTCCTCCCATAAAACATATAGATACCTTATTGCTTTTATCCGTTTCAAAAATATAATCTATTGTTTTTATGAGCTGATACTCTGTAAAATCGCTTTCACTCTTAAAATCTTCATAACAGTATGCACATTTATAATTGCAGCGTGTAGTCAAATAAATTGTATACATTCCGTTTCACCCTTTTGCAGAATATCATTTTAAACAAAAAAATCTATTACGAATGCGATTATAACAAAAAAAGGGGAAATTTCAATTACCCTTGCAGAAAGTGGACATTTATTGCAGAAAACAGAAACAAAAACAGCTCTACCACACTTAATGGTAAAACTGTTCTTCTTAGAACCACTATACATTCATTCTCACTCTGTCTACCTTCTTGCGATCTCCATTGATAAAACTGTAATAAACTCCTCCAGGCTTGGTAATCGCCCCGATCCAAACAGACTATCCCACTTATACCTTGTTTCCTTATTCAAGAAACCAATCATAATAGCATCCTCCATTTCCTCTCTGATTTCACTTTAGCTTTTTCCTTCTCTTTTAGCAATTTTCCTAATTGCATCTTTAGCGGCTTTCTTACTCATTCGTCTCTTTCCTTTCTTGTAGTACAACTTCTTATCTATAACTTTATATATCTGATAGGTTGATTTTAACTAATGTATACTTAATTAGTCAAACGGTTTGTGTCTACACATTTTGACACTTTTCGACAGGAGGTACAAAATTGAGTCAAAACGAAAGTATTAAATTCACTTAGGACAGCTACTCAAAGAGTCTGGTTTAAGCAAAAACAAATTCTGTCAAAAGGCAGAAATTCAACGTTCTCAGCTAAATGGATATATCAATAATACCATTACACGATTAGATATGGAAGTGCTTGTGCGAATATGCAGAACATTAAATTGTTCCATTGCTGATCTATTGGAGTATATCCCGCCTGCTGAACATTAAGAAAAACAGTCTGAAATCAAAGAAACTATTTCAGACTGTTTTCCTATATTTCATAAATATCTACGAATATTTCTTATGTATGTTTTTCAAGCTGGTTTTTGTAGTGTTCTATCTTTTCGTCCAGTTTTCCACGATGTTCTTCTAATTGCTTGATTTTCTCATCTAAAGAACAACGATGGCTAATCAGCATATTCATTCTTTCGCTCATAGTTGCTGGACTTTCTGATCGTAATTGTGAATACTTCTTTATCTCTTATATTGGCATCCCTGTATCCTTCAATCTTTTAATAAATTGCATCCAACTTATATCGTTATCAGAATATATCCTATGATTATTTTCTTTACGGTTTGGTATTATAAGTTTTTCTTTCTCATAATACCTTAATGTATCCAAACTCATACCCATTAGTTTTGCAAATTGCCCTGATGTATATTCCATAAATCTACCTCCTCTATTATAAGTGTGCTCTCGGAAACTCGAAGCCCTTATTTTACAAGGCCTCCGCAATTTCCAAAATTATTCTGATGGTGGCAGACCCACAGAGCACCAGGCACAGCTCTTCCGTTCACTGGTACTTTTTGTCCTGCTCTTTAATAAAACTAAGGCTGGCACAAGCCTTACTTCCTGGGTCAGGGAAGTCCTTCCCGCATCCATTTCCCTCACCGTCCTTATCAGCTGCTCCTCCACTGACGAACTGCCCCCGCATGGTTCTTATTATGACCTTATGAACCGTTTCTGGCAGGGAGACAGGTACGTTTATTCCCGTTCGTCACTCCTTCCTGCCAGCAGGAATGGGAAAAAACCTGAAAAAGTTATCGGCAGTGACGGAAAGCTCTCTGCACCGCACGATGCAGCTTCAACAACCACAAGGGATATCGTGGATAATATCATGGAGGGGAAACCCGTTTCCGGTAACACACAGGAGACACTGCAGAAGATCTTTTCTATCCTTGCCGTCCTCCCTTCCTTGCAGGCCGGACTCTTTGATGCCACAGACCTCACCGTTTCCGATGACGGCATGGCCGTAGCCTCCCATTCCTCACCGTATGGCAGGCACCTGTCCTCCTGTAACCGCTCCTGCCCGTTCCGCAGCACCTGTGGACGGCATTATTCCGATCCTGATGCCGGCCGGGGCTGGGACAGTGTCAATGAGACATGTTTTTTTGGCCATACGCTTTACATGCTCTGCTGCAGGAACGGTAAACTTAAGGTTGAACTTCCGCTCCTCATGAACTTTACCGATGCCAGACGCCACGACAGCAAAAATTTTCTTTATGCCAT
>JAIEEY010000198.1 GCA_029067205.1 Lachnospiraceae bacterium | reverse complement strand
AATGCATAGTATTTAAGGTTTTTACATTTTTCTGTTATACATTTTGACTAGGTTTGTCCCGATTTTACGGACAGAAACGTCTGGTATGATTTTCTAAGATTGGTTATTTTTGGTTTTTATGGACATAAGGTCTATCTAAAAAGTTTCATAGATTATGCAAAAATAACCATTATATAAGAATGGAGGTAGTGTGAAAAAACCATATGCGAAAGTTTTTTCACAGACTAAGTAAGAATGGAGGTAATTAAACATGCCGAAACAAAAAAATGATATCGCCGAGTACCGCAGCTACTATCTGCCCTCTGACTTTCCGGTGCTTCTCCTGTCAGGTGAACATTGGAAGATTTCGAATGTCCCCAGCAAGCACCTGCATTTCCACAATTGCCTGGAAATCGGTATGTGTCACTCTGAAAGCGGATATATGGAATTTAACGGCAAGGAACGACTCTTTTTTAAGGAGGGGGACATCACTTGTATCCCGCGGAATATCCCCCACACGACGTACAGCTCACCGGATACGCAGAGTCATTGGTCGTATCTGTTCCTGAACACGCAGGAACTATTTAAAAACATGGCACCTCAAATACGCGGCTTTGACCTGTCACTAAGCGCTTACAAAGAATACAAGCACATTCTGAGCCGCGATGAGTATCCTCATATCTATGATCTCACCGCGATGATCATCCGCGAGATTGAGGAGCAGCGCCCCCAGTATCAGGCAAGTGCTATGGGGCTTCTGCTGTCATTGTGTATCCAGCTTGACCGCATCCAGAGCAAGGGCGGCCTTGAAACCACCCTGACCAGTCAGCCCCCCGAAAATGCGATGGTGCTCTCCCCGGTTTTGGATTACATAGAAGACCATTATGCCGAACAGTTTGACATGAATTATCTCGCAGATATCTGCTGCCTGAGCCCGACACATTTCCGGCGGCTGTTTCACTCGATCATAGGAACTAGTCCCCTTGATTTCCTGAACAACACACGCATCACCAAAGCGTGCAACCTGCTGCGCAGCACGGAACACTCGATCCTCGACATCTCCGAGATGGTCGGCTTCCGCTCCGTATCCAGCTTCAACCGGCACTTTATGGAAGCGATGCAGACTACACCAAGAGATTACAGGAACGAAACACTCCTGGCAAAAGCCAGTCAGGAAAAAATGGCGATCATGGACTATACTGGATGGATGTATCCAGAGAAATAGTTTATGCATAATACTGCGCCTGAGCATCCCACAGCTCCTTGTAAAGTCCCTCCTGCTGTTCCAGCTCCTCATGCCGTCCGCGCTGCACCACCCTGCCCCTGTCAAATACAAGGATATCTTCACAGAAACGGCACGAGGCCAGACGGTGGGAAATATAGATCGAAGTCTTGTTTCCCACCATTTTGTCAAAGCCCGCATACACCTCACACTCGGATTCCGGGTCGAGCGCAGCGGTCGGCTCATCCATGATGACAAACGGTGCGTCTTTGTAGATGGCGCGTGCAATCGCAATCTTCTGCTTCTCACCGCCGGAGAAAGTCACGCCGTTTTCCTCAAACTCTTTCCCGATGCTGGTGTCAAGTCCATCTGGCAGAGCGCGGTACCGCTCCCCCACACCAGCCCTTTCCAGCGCATCGACCGCGCGTTCTTTGTCCACTGTGGAGCCCGCTGCCACATTCTCGCCCAGAGGAAATGCAAACACCTGAAAATCCTGAAACACCACCGCAAACAGATCACAGTACTCCGCATAATCGTACTTGCGGATATCGATGCCATTCACCTTGATACAGCCCTCTGTCACATCATACAGGCGGCAGAGAAGCTTGATGAATGTCGTCTTTCCGGAACCATTTCTGCCCACGATCGCCATCTTCTCCCCAATCTCAAACTTGAGATTCAAGTCCTGTATCACATAAGTATCACTTCCCGGATATTTGAAGGACACATGGTCAAACTCCACTGAAAAACGGTTGTCGCGGCGTTTTTCCATCGGAATACAGCCTTCATGCTTTCTCTGCGGCAGTGCCATATATGTCATATAATCCTCGGCAAACACAGCATTTCCGCCAAGCCAGCTCATCACATACACCAGCTTTCCCATTGCCTCCGTAAATTTCAGAATACTCCCCGCATATGTTACGACACCGCCGACACTGATCATTCCCACACAGGCAAGAAGCCCCGCAAACGCATACACCAGAAATCCAGTCAATGCAGAAATTGACTGCTGTGAGAAAATATTTAAGGTGACATAATGCGCCATCTTATCCGTTGTCACCTTGATGCCGGAGGTCAGTTCATCAAACTCCCTTTCGTACAACTGCTGCTGTTTGCAGATACGCAAATCTTTCTGCTTCTCGCATCCAGATAAGATATCAAGATAATACTTGCTTCTCGCCTCACAGCCAGCCATCTCTTTTCTGGCATCTGCTGCCTTTCCATTATAATACTTTCCCAGCTTAAACTCGACAAAGACCAGCAGCAGCACCATCACCAGCAGCAGTACTGACATCAGCCAGGAACCCACAAAGCCCTCCTCTATAGAGTGACTGCTGCGGACAAACATGGGAACTACCACAAAGACTGCCATAATCACCGTGAGTGCCGCAGTAAGGATCTTACTCAGACAGCTCAAGATCCTTGCCGCGAGGCTCCATCCGCCGAGTCGTTCAATTCTCTGACGTGTTTCATGGATCTTTGAGTCTTCAAGGTACTCATAGTCCATCTTCATGCTCTTTTTGTTCAATGGCTGCGCCTGTATCTCCTGCATGTATTCAAGCTTTCTGTTGAAAAACATCACCATGACGCCCTCCAGCGCCGCCATCAGGAAAATCCCTGCTACTCCGATTGCCACATAGCGCAGAAGTTCTGCAAGCTCCCCGCCCGCATATGCCGCATCGACCAGCATTCCTGTCAGGATCACAGACACAAAAGGGCGGGCTGCAGTGCAGATTGACAGCCCCACAAGACTGATCATCACATCCTTATGATTCTCAGAGAGATTTCCCAGCAGGGCAAATATTTTTTTCCAGTCTTTTCTACTCAACGAACACACCTCTCTTCTTTATTTCTGACCTTTCACTCATCAAATACGCCCTTCTTTGCCATATCTGACAGATATGCATCATCCATCAGTTCACTCCTGCGCTTCCGCTCGCTCTCCTCTCTGTAATACTGGCTCTGCACTTCAAACAGCTCCGCATAGCGGGTACTGCCTGCAAGAAGCCCTTCATGCGTCCCCTCCTCAATGATCTCGCCATGCTCCAGAAGTAGGATACGGTCACAGAACCGCGTGCTGGACAACCGGTGGGAGATATAGACACTCGTCTTATTCTCCATGGATTTTCCATAGTTCAGATAAAGTTCATTCTCCGCGATCGGATCAAGCGCTGCTGTCGGCTCGTCTAAGATTACCAGCGGCGTATCCAGATACAGTGTTCTCGCAAAGAGAAGTCTCTGCTTCTCACCGCCGGAAAAGTCCGTTGCATTTTGATTGATTTCCCTGACTAACGGCGTTGCACCCTTGTCTGAAAGTCCCTCATAGACAGATTCAAAATTGGACAGCTTTAATGCGCGCGCCAGCTGCTCTCTGTCGATCTTTGCGGCATTCTGTCCTGTCAGATTCTCGTCGAGTGACAGCGCGAGCATCGTGGAATCCTGAAACAGCACTGATACCAGACTGTAGTACTCTTCCCTGTTAAACTGTTCGATCGGAATA
>JAIEEY010000197.1 GCA_029067205.1 Lachnospiraceae bacterium | reverse complement strand
CCTAGGAGTTTTCTTTTAATAAAAATGATTTTTTAGCCATACATTCATTTAAAATTTAGGATTTATATTTTTTGTATAGACTTTGAAGTTTTTGCCTAATATATTTTTTAAGGTTTCCTATGTCTCATTATTGATAGGTTGACTGCATAAACATTTTTGTACTTATCATAAAGGTTGAAATTTACTTCATGTATGTACAGTTTAGTTATTGATGAAATCAAAAAAATAACCCGTACATTTTGTACGGGTTACTTTTTTGAATCTATGGCACGGATTTTTTTATCCGTTTACTAAGTACCTCTACGATTGCCTTGTTAGCCTCCACCGAGTCCCCTATCTGTCCGTCCAACGGGTACACAATCCGCGCGATTAGCTGCGTTTCCCCATTCGGGAACACCGCCCCAAAATCTACCACGTTCGCACGTGTAAACTTTGGGACTACTTTTACATTTTTTAATGACATTCTCTCACCGCCCCACTTATTCAATACCATTCATATAATCTGTCACCATGTCAATTAAACTTTCTTGTATTTTCCTTATTTCCTCATCACTGCCTTTTCTACTTTCCGTTAAGACTGCTTGGACGGTCAACTTTTTCATTAATTTGTTTTCATTGTCTTGTATCTCTATTCCGTGCATTACAGTACATTTTCTCATGTCTATCCCTCCTGTTTATTTAATTTTTTATTTCTCATATCTATCATGTATATGTATTAAAATTAGCTTATGCCTTGTATTTTTAGGGTAACAAAAAAACTGCCTATGCTGGCAGTTTCTTGTTACAATTCTGTTGATAATAATGTTTTATTTTTCAATAGAGGACGCTCATGCGCCCTCTTTCGTTTCTTTATTCTCGCTGATGATCTCGACACCCTCACACACTGTAAGTTTATTCTTTTCAAGCTTTACCCCTGCGACTGGAACGCCTAACTCTAATAACATTTTTATCTTTTCTTCGCTGTACTCTACCCTAGCATGTCTGGCGTTCACTGTCTCATAAACTTTTTTCTTATCACCACTTACAGATACAACGATTAAGGCTATGTTCATATCAGTGCCGCTATCCTCATTGTACCATGATAAACTATTCACGCCGCTCTTAATCTGAAGATTGGTCATATTGAAGTTTTCCTTATCAAGCATCAACTCTTCTTTTCCGTCTGTCTCACCAATGATGAAGCCATACACCCTTTCTCCTGCCTTAAGCTTATTCATGATTTGTTTCTCGGTCATTCCAACCATGCCTTTACTCTTTGACTCATAAACTTCATAACCAATAAGACGATTTCCCAAATACATTCCATCAACAAGATACATACACATAACGCTTTACCTCTTTCTTTCCGTGCCTTAACACTAACTTTATTTAACTTACATCTATACTCTACCGCGTATATATTTGAATTAAAAGACATGATAGTGCAAGGAAATGAAACATCATATTTATGGAGTATGCCACAAAGTTGAAATGATTGATTTTATACATGCATGAAGATGTTTGTTGTCTTTTATAAAGAGGTCTGATTGAAAAGAGTGCCAAAGATGTGTTCTCTGTTTTTTCTTGTATTCCGTAATTTCTTTCTGTATCCAATTTTGTTGATTACCCTATACATTCCCTATCTAAATTTGTTCCATTCATTGTGGTCTATTCTGGACTCTCTCAATACCATTCCTACATTATCCATACCCCAGAATCCGTTATCCCCCTACCCCATAATTTTCCACATAAACAATCTTGATCGCAAAAATAAAGGTAGGCTTTACGCCTACCTTGTTTTTCATTTTGAACTGACTGCCTTATTTACTATTTTAGTTGTCTGTTTTCTATTTAGCTTGTCTAACTTGTTTAGCCTTATATATTCTTTTATCCATTCATCTTCATTAGCAATCGTTTCTGGAAATTTCTCAAATGGATTATTCTCTTCCGCTCTCTCAAATATCTCTGGCTCATTGATATCCGCATAAACACATTGTATATACTCGCCGTCTGTCTCAATTCTCAATCCCGTCTTATTTTTTATTAACTCGAATCCCTTTTTATCTATAAAATATTCTTTTTCCTCTGGCATAAATATCATACACCCTATTACCTCATTTTCATTTATGAACAACCTATCTAAAATTACTCCATGGCTTATTACAAATTCTCCTGCATATACATTCATTTTTTTATGTTCCTTTCTTTTATTTTATTTTAACTATAATTATCTTAACGCTATGCACGTTTTGATTCCATTGACGATATGCAAGGAGATTAGCTTTTGTATATTGTGGAGTATGCATAAAGAATGTTGAATAGGTTGATATGGGTGGGTATGAGAAAAGGAAAAGGCACTGGTGAACAGTGCCTTTTTGGTTTGCTTCTATGCTTTTGTTGATAAATTAGATTTTACTTATTTACCAGTGGAATACACTTCCGTTTGGAGATACTCTATTCCCATTTTCATCTGTTGTTATCTCCCCAAAAAATGTTCCACCACCGGGTACTGGGTCTCCTGGTTTATATGGCTCACCTGTTAATGGATTAATTACTTGGTCGGCATGTAATGGCTGTTCGGCTTGGGTGGCTGCCTCCTGCGCTGTTGTCTCTGACGTATGGATTGTCATCTCGGCTGGAAGTGGTATCTCTACATTGTATGGCAGTCTGCCTTCCGTCTTTCCAAACATCACATAATGTTGGTACAATGCATCTGTATCCGTCCCAAGCACTGCCACTACATCAGGATACATCTCCGCATAAAACTCCGCGTCAAACACCTCCCCATCCGTCATGATTTCTGGCGCCGCACAAACTGTCAGACTGCTTCCCATTACCATGCTCATCATTAATACTGCTACCATTACTTTCTTTTTCATGTCAATCTTCTCCTTTTCTGTAGTAATTTGTATTATAAGGGCTCAAAAGTATTCCTTTTGTTCCCTATATGCATAAAGAGTACGCGTTAAATATGTAACCGCCCCCCTTATCGCCCTTTTTAATGATAATACTTTTGATTAATCCCTCGCCCCTCTCTCTTTTTGTCTCGCTTGTTTCCTTTTCCCCCATTGTCTGTTTGATGCATTATTTTTCTTTATACGTCTCATTATACTGCTTATTGTAGCATTTGTAAACCCATTGAAGTATAAGAACGTATAAGCTTGATTTATGGAGGTATTCGCATTATGTTTGAAAATCTTGGAAGTAAACTAAAAGCTGCACGTATTAACAATAACCTATCAAGAAGTCAAGTCGCTGAATTGATTGGAGTTTCGGTCAGTATGGTTGGATTGTATGAAAGTGGTACTCGCCTACCATCACTGTCTGTTCTTGTTAAACTCGCCGCCCATTATAAGGTATCAGTTGACTATCTACTTGATATCAATACAGATTCCAATGATACCTTGTCTCTGGACGGTCTGACCCCTAAACAGATTAAAGCATTAAAAATGACTGCTGATTGTTTCCGCAATGGAGATTACTTTTAAACATCAAGTTGTTTTAGGTTCTCCAATGCCCCATCCAGAATCTTTCCTATGATGCCTACACTCCTTATGATATGACTATCATCCTCATTGGAAGTTAGTTCTTCAGTCAAAAGATGAGTGATGTTGATCGCGTCAAGTATCTGCTCCACAATGCTTTCTTTTAGTTCTTCCATGCTCATGTTATCCCTCCTTTCTTTTTAAATTTGGAGGTTGAGTGTATCTTCGAAAATATGGAAAGTCAACCACTTTTTAAATATTTATTTTACATATTCTTTAATGCCGTATACTCATGCTTATAACAGATATACACTATCTAAATAAAGAAAAACATGCATAGCTTTTTGTTACTATGCTTGTTTCTACTTAGATGTCTATGGTCATATAAACTGACTATTATTCGTTTTCCCATGACTGCCTGTCGCACTGTGTTGCTACTCTTGTATTACCCCCTTGTATTAAATTTAATATTTTCTGGTTGCTTTTTCACCGTCCCTTTAGGTATTATATATATGTACAAAACTGGGTCAAGTTGACAAACCTACTTGGTTTGTCATGTTAATTTTACTGTATTTTGTTGAGGTGATAGCTTTGTGTTGCATACGGTGATGTTATGTGTTGCATACCGTTATGGCACCATCATGCTTTATGATGCATCACACTTTCAATCTACAGTTTCTGACAGATTGACATGTATAAATTCATGCCAATCTGTTTCGCAATGTCATACTTTGTCAACCGAATCCCTAATTGCATCGGCTATGTTATATCATTTTTTCCGAATGTATTCTGTTTCCTAATACTTTGTTTTCCAACACCCCCTATTCTTTGAAGTATACGTAAAAAAATCGGCTTGAATTGAAATATTCTGTAGCCGGTTTTGGTAAATTTTTTAATATATTAATCCCTTTATAGACCATGTCTATTTTGTTACCCATGTCTTTATTGCCCCTTTCTTTAACATGCGAAAAAACTATAAAAACAACTTCACAGGATATTTTTGTAATGCAACGCAAATATGTGAGGATACAAAATATCCCAAAATATCCCCTATATGCATAAATATTTAAT
>JAIEEY010000196.1 GCA_029067205.1 Lachnospiraceae bacterium | reverse complement strand
GTACAAGGCATGTGCGGAGTGGGAAGAATTTCTCCAAAACTATGATCAGGACGGTTCCATCATCGCATCCATCGGAAATAAACCAACCGGGCTGGAGGAATCCTATGATGCCTATCTGTGCTACACGCAGGAAATGGCTGACAAAATTGAAGAAATCTGCGAAAAATACCACCTCTCCAAACTAACCGGATTCCAGATTGCAGACGACATTGACACGTTATGCCGTTTAACCGGAGTCGGAAATGTTCTCGGCGACGTATCAGAACATGCACAGCTGTCATTTGAGTGGGGATATCTGTACTCCGACGGCACTTTCCATATGGAAGGAACCGCCACAATCTCCGATACATCACTGCGCACTGCTGACTTTCAGTTTGTGCGCTCCATGAAAGGCTCCTTTAGCTCCCTCACGCTCAACGTCACAGATATCAGGCAGTACCGCCAGTGGAATTACACGACACAAAGTGGTGTCAAAGTACTTCTGGCAAACAGCAGCACAAAGGCATTGATCATCGTGGAGCGTGAGAAGTCCTTCATTGTAGTCAATGTGCTTGGCGATATTTTATCCGATACCTTTGACATCAGCGATGAAGCACTGGAAATGATGACTGACGCCTTCGATTTTTCTGTTATACCTTAAAAAGTAATATTGCTTTACAAAATGATGCAGAAGGCGTTCGGATATGCGATACCATATAGGTGTGTTTAAGCCGCTAGAATCTGTCCTTTCTAGCGGCTTTGCCTATTTTGGTTTTATCCTTTCATCCGTTATTGCTATATCAGCTCCGCGTCCTTCTTCCAGTCCTCATCCTTATCCTGACTCGAAGCTGTCGCCTTGGCGAGCTGCAGCACTATCTCGCTGAAATACCTTGGCGGCACATCCTTTAGGAAATAGGCTTTCTTTTCATCCGCTTCGTCGTAAACATAACTGCCGCGCTTCACGTCTCCCGCCTTGTAAAATCTCGCATCATACACAGTCACTTCCTCAAAAAAACCGCCAATACCGCTGCCGGAAAAATGCAGCTCCACGCCCATGCCAAGCTCTGCATCCTCGCGATAGTAGGTATTAAAACTGCCCCCGTCCTGCACAGAGCCGCGGTACCAGCCAAGCCCTGTCAGCTTTCCATTCAAGGACATATCATTGACTATACAGCCCCCAAACCGTTCCATGCTTTTCCGGTTCGCTTCCTCCTCTGTCACATAATAAACTTCCCTGTCAATCTGATCGATCGGCTGTGTGATCTCGTAGTCCGCAAGCTGTTCTTTCCATGCCGCTTTCTCCTCGTCGGAGAGTTCCATCGGGTGCACAAGGCTGATGCGCGCCTCTTTAGGCAGCTCGTACTCTTCCTCGTCCTGCGTGTTAAAGGAACCGTCCTCCATATAGCGGAAACTCTGCACTAATTTCCCGTCTTCATAAACGCCCCAGACCAGACCGATCGCAAACTGATGCATCAGCGGATTTTTGACAAACAGCGCTTTCCATGCGTCCACACTCCACTCCCGCTTTACGGACAACGCATACTCCAGACGCGCTTTCTGGCTGCTGACCGTGGTCTTCATCTGTTTTTTCATCTGTTTGAACTCTTCATATGCTGCCGCCGCCTTGGTCTCGTTGTCCTTCTTTCCCGGTGCGGGCAGATTCTTCAGTTTTTTGCCATTTTCGTCATAAACCTCAACTTCAAGCGCTGGTGTGATCATCACCTTAAAAGTGCGCTCCCCATAGTCAAATATCCTCTGCATATTTTCGTCAAATCCAAGGTCGGGCACAATGCGGTCAGAGAGCTCCTCACGGGTAATCCCAAGCTCTGCAGCGGCAAATTCAAGCGCCTCGCCCGCCGCTGCCTTCACCTGTTTGAACTTAAACTTTCTCGCAATGCCATCCACAAGCAGAAGCGCACGCGGTGACGGATTCAATGCAAGTGCTTTCACCGCCTCCGCCGCAATTGCTCCCCTTGCATTCTGCGGCCACTCCTGAATCTGGTGCTGCAGCTTCTGGATAATATCCTCCCCGCCGTGGATCGACGCTGCATAGAGCACCCAGCGTTTCTTGGACTCTGCGCCTGCCGCAATCCAGCGGTCAAACAGTTCATTCACATAGACTGCAAACTCAGAAATATTGATTTCCTCCGCCAGCATCTGTGCATTTTTGCTGACACCGTTTGTCTCCTGCGACGCATAGCACAGAAGAACCGCCTGCAGATACTCCTCCTGTGCGGCATCGCCGTTTGTCCTGTGCACGATCGGAAATGGCTTTTGATACGCCCACTCCAGACTTTTCTTTTTATTGCCTTTGTGCAGCTGCTTTACCAGATCTTCCCGCGAGAGCGTCTCCCGGGACAGACCGCCCTCCTGTACGTCGAGCGCGTCCTGCAGTATCGCCAGCACCTTTGCATTCTTTTCTTTCTTGATCGCCTGCAAAAGCACTTCGCTGCAGCCGCCGTTCTCCTGCTGCCAGCGTTTTAACACACGCGCCGCCAGCTCCCGCTGTGCCGCCTTCTTTGCCTCCAAAAGTCCCTTGATCTCATCCAGCCAGTCCTGTTGGCCATATAGAATATCCAGCAGCTCTTCCCTGACAAGCTTGGTGCTTTCCGATGCATAACTCAAAATTTCCTGCTTATTTCGCGCGGTGTCCTTCTTCATGGCAAGCAGTGCGAGATAACGTCCTTCTGCCCTGGCACTGGAAAATGCCGCGATGGTCTCCTCCCTCCGTTCGCCGTCCAGATACCGCGCAAAAGCATTGACAGTTCCCTTCACAAACGACTCAACTTTACAGCCACGCCAGCTGTCATTCGTCCCATACAGCACCACAAAACCTTTTAACTGATGGGCAATATCCATATTCTCGGCATCAAGCATCTGGAAAAACTGTTCCACCTGCTCCACTTCCTCCCCGTCCTGCCCGGCTACTTCTGTATACATCGAACACGTCAGTACCATATAAGCCCTGCATCTGCCAAAAAATCCCGGATCATCGCAGTGTTTTTGATATCCATGCATCCAGTAAGAAGAAACATACCCTGCTGAAAATTCCTGCTCATATG
>JAIEEY010000195.1 GCA_029067205.1 Lachnospiraceae bacterium | reverse complement strand
TATTATTAATCCATCTGTATTATTAGATAGTGAGGGCTGATTATCGAAGTATTACTTATTAGTCCTGATTTTACGATTGAGGATATTCATAAAATCAGGGAACAGAACTATGAACGGACAAAGGATATGACAGTAGCGGAAAAGGTAGCATATTACAATAATTCCGGCAAAGAAGCAGAAAGAGAAATCGAAAGACGCAGGGCGTTGAAGCGAAAAACTACAATAGATGTATAATGGAATTAACATTTTGAACAAAAAAGGAAACCTTAACATCCTCGAGGTTTCCTTTTTACCAATGCGGAAGATGGGACTTGAACCCACACGTCGTTACCGACACAAGATCCTTAGTCTTGCCTGTCTGCCAATTCCAGCACTTCCGCATCTGATATCAACCGCAACCGACACTATAAATGACTACAGCGCGTTTGCAAAATATATGATATCACTATACCGGCGAGCTGTCAATTGATTTTTTTTAACATTCTAAAATTTCGCAGATTTTCTACAGTTCCTAAGGGGCGATCAATCATAGTATATATACTGCTTTGTTTCAGGATCAAAGTAACATCCTTCATATTCTTCCCACAGGTATTCAGACCATTGTCCAAAGTGCGCAACAGGATCATCTATAAAACTGCCATGGTTCGAAAAACGTATTATGCCTTGATCGGTCACATTTAATAACAATTCCTGTTCCTGGACATCTACTATAACTGTGTAATAAAGCATGTAAGAATCTGGCTGTTTATCAATGGCAAGAAATTGATAGTCTGTTATTCCGCCAGTATCAATCAGCAAAGAAGCTGATTCACAAAAGACTCTTTGAGCATCTTCCTCTATGTTTTCAAGAGTCTTATCATCAAACCATTCCCCAAGCCAGTCTTCTTTAATAGGAGTGATATCTATATGATGAAATGCGGCCTCGTAATCTCCCTCTTTTAAATCGCTCAGGAATGCGTCAGCAATCTTGATTTTGTTAATGTTTGTAAAAGATACTCCCCGGCCATTTAATTGTCCCCAGGCCAAAAAGACGATCGGAATAAGAGCAATGACAAGCAAGATAGAAACAGCCCATTTCCGCTTTATTTTTCGAAATCCTTTCTTCATAGATTTCAGTGCAGCCGTTTCATCTGTACTTAGTTCAAAGACAGGCTGAATCTTTGCTTTTTCATAAAATTGTCTGCAGTTGTCACAGGTTTGGATGTGCTCTAAAACTGCTTCTTTGCTTTGTGGGGAACAGACATCATCTTCCATTAACGGAATCAAATCTTTTATAATCTCGCATTGCATTTCTTGCGCGCAGGTATACTTCTTTTTGGATAATCTGTTCATCTAAAAGAAGTGAATCATCCGGAAGATAAAGATCATCAAGTGGAAGTTCTGAATACCGTTTATTCCTCCTGATTTCTTTTAGCCAGGCATTTTTGCCAATCTGACATAGCCACGTATATAAACTGCAGCGCCCCTCAAATTGACCAATGTGCTGAAAAGCCTGAAAGAAAGTCTCCTGCAGCAGCTCTTCGGCTAAGGTTTCGTTTCCGGATAAGGATAATAGAAAATCATATACTTTTCTCCCATATTTCTTATACACTTCTTGAAGGGTGGACACCGTTAATCCCTCCTTTCGGAACAGGAATTTTGCACACATCATTATACCATTGAAAAAATTTATGTATCAGCCACAAAAATAATAGCATATGTACAGGATCAATCCAACAGCACTGTGTCATAATTAAATAATAGCATTGAGCTTCACATAAAGTTATCATTTCCTTCCCTCCTATTACTTAGAGACAGTAGAATAAAAAACGTTACAGTATTCCACTATTTTTGCTTTTTTGCTTTTTTTACATTTTTTTCAAAATATAGTTGACAACTGGTTCGAAATACGGTAAAATATATCTTGTTCGCAGGAGTGGCGGAATTGGCAGACGCGCAGGCTTCAGGTGCCTGTGGTAGCAATACCGTGTGGGTTCAAGTCCCATCTCCTGCATCAGAGGGCGCGAAGCAGAACATAAATGGTTCAGGTTTCGCGCCGTTTTACGCAGTGAAAGCCTTGCAGAGCGTGCATCTGCAGGGCTTTTTATGCACACGGGCACCCAGAGGAAATATGTCAGCAGAAGCTGACGGGTGCCCGGCGCGCGAGTAGGGGAACATAGAGTTTTAGGGATGAAAAGGGTGGATATGACTAAGAAAGCATTCAAATATGATATGCAGCGTGGTCTGGGGAGCTGCGTTGTGGCGTTAAAAAACATGCAGGACGCGGAAAAGGAAGCCTTTTTTCCAATTGTCCTGTGGGGGTGTTCCCGCGATATGGCATATGACGCGCAGTGTGAAGGGTGCAGGAGTGTTTACCTGTATCAGCTGATCACAGAATTTCCAGATGCGGCGCCCTTTATTGATGTGATCAAAAAGGGGTTGTTTCACAGTGTGCATTCAAGCGGTTGGGAGTTTCATCAGGACTGTGAGATTCTGGCGTATTTTGTATCGGATGGAATCAGGCGGGCATGGAAGATCTTGATGGCCTGTTATAATTATATGGCTCAGATTTTTTTGGACGGGTGTAAACCAGACCAATATGGTCGATTTCCAGAAAGGGACAATTTTCAATCATTGTGCCTTACCTTGGTGAGTCTGTGTTTTGATGATCAGAGACGAAGACAAAAGATCTATCAGAAAATTATCAAAGATCTGTGTATTTTGGGGGAAGAGAATCCGTTACTCACTGTTGATCATTTTGAATGGTTTCAGAGTGTTAGCGAGGACAGTCTGGGGAAAGCAGCAATGCATAAACTGCTGTATCGTGCTGACGCAGATGATTATATAAAAACATACGTTCAACTATTGGAAGAATGTCAGAATATGAGGGCGGAGTGGAGAAAAGAGAGAAGGGAAGAGCCGGAAACGGCAGAGGAACTCTATGAGTTGTTGAAAATCGGCAAGAGACCGGGAAGAGAGTGGGCTTTGCTGTTGGCATGCGGGTGGATGAGGCGGAATAAGGAGCAGGAGGTCTTGCGGCTTGCTGCATATTATAAAGATGAGAAGGAATGGGATATTCGTTGTCAGATTCTGCGGATGCTGGCAAAAAAGGACTGTGCATGGGCATTGGATCTGACACAGCTGATTAAAGATTCCAAGTCAGAGCATTCCGAACTTTCCGATCAGGCTTTTGAGGCTTTGAGCTACAGGAGGGACGTGAAAGTGCGGGCGTATGCATTAGAGCTATTGCAAAACAATATCCATACAACCGAGGCGGTATCCATGCTGGCAAAAAATTATGAGGCCCGCGATCAGGAGATTTTTGTAAATGCAGTAAAGCAGATTCCTGTCACATACTGGGGCAGTGGGTGGCATGGAGCCTTTGGTGATATCTTAGATTTGTTTTATGAGCCAGGAGAAGGAAAGCCCAAGGAGCTATTGCTTTACATGTATCGGAATACATTGTGTTCTTTCTGTCGAGAATACATTGTGAAGGAGATGGGGCGCAGGCGTATGCTGACGCGCGAGCTGCTCGAAGAGATGCAGTATGACTGTAATGAGGAAATCAGGAAATATGCGAAGAAGAAGTTATCTGATAAAAGATTGAAAGGATAGTGAGAATGCTCCCGATGTTGTGAGGTATAGCTGTTATAATGGTGTTAATTGTCCAATAAATGATAGGAATGAAAGTGGCTATGACAAAGAAAGCTTTTCAATATGATATGCAGCGTGGTCTGGGGAGCTGTATTTTGGCGTTAAAGAAGATGCAGGACGCAGAGAAGGAAGCCTTTTTTCCAATTGTCCTGTGGGGGTGTTCCCGTAATATGGCGTACAACATGCAGTTAGAATACAGAAGCGCTTATATGTATGAACTGATCATGGAGTTTTCAGACGTGACACCTTTTATTGATGCGATTGAAAAACGTCTGCGTCAGTGTTCCCATTTACCCAGATGGGAGTTTGCGCAGTATTGTGACTTGCTGTCATGGTTTGCAGGTGACGGGGTGAAACGGGCATGGACAGCACTAAACAAATGTTACAATACCCTTTTTCAGATTTTGCAAAAAAAGCGGAGTAGGCCAGAGGGCAGTAATTTTTCGGAAAGAAATAACTTTGAAGAGGTATGTATTTCTCTGGTGGACATGTGTTTTGATGACAGGGAATGGATTGCAAAGCAGTATCAAAGAATCATAAGGGATCTGGGTAATTTGATCAGCGAAAACCATCTGTACTCCTTTGCTGATTTTGAATGGTTTCAGACAGTTAGTGAGAAAAGGCTGGGGAAAACAGCAGTTCAAGGATTGTTATATCACAATGGTGCCGATGAGGGCACGAAGATTTATCGGTATTCCATGGAGCAGTATCAAAGTATGACGGAAACTGCCAAGGCGCAGCACATGGGAAAGCAGCCAGAAACCGCTGATGAAATATACGAGCGGCTGAGGAATGGAGAGAAACTCGAACAGATTTGCAACAGACTGCGTGTACATGGATTTATGGTTAAAAATAAGGAGCAGGAGGCATTGAAAATCGCTGCGTATTATAAGTACGAGGAGAGCGAGGTGATTCGGTGCAGTCTTCTGCGTTTGCTGGCATATCCGGCGTGTGCGTGGACTGTGGATCTAAAGCAGTTGATCATGGATTCCAAGTCAACATATTCTGAACTTTCTAAATGGGCTTTTGAGGTGCTGCGCTATAGGACAGATACGAGCGTGCGAGCGTATGCATTGGAGCTTTTACAAAGTAGAAAGCATATGGCCAAGGCAGTATCTATGCTTGTGGCCAATTATGAGGATCGGGATAAAAAACTTCTGGTGGAAACGGTGAAACAAATTCCGATTACATATGAGAGTGGCGAATGGCATGAAGTGTTTCACGATGTTATGGATTTGTTTGGCAGCCCGGCAAAAGTGAAACCAAAAGAATTGTTGTTCTATATGTACAGAAATACGTTGTGTTCTTTCTGTCGAGAAGACATTGTGAAGGAGATGGGGCGCAGGCGTATGCTGACGCACGAGCTGCTCGAAGAGATGCAGTATGACTGTAATGAGGAAATCAGGAAATATGCGAAGAAGAAGTTAGCCACATCATATTTAAGGGTGTAAGGGAATGATCATCACAGCTCTTAAAGAGTTTTTTCGTGACAATTAAGAAAATAGTAAGAATTACGCAAGTGTTTTGAAAGGTACAGCCGTTATAATGTTTTGTAGAATTCAGGAAAGGAAGTTGATTCTATGAAACATTTAACGATCACTGTACCTTGTTTTAATTCCGAGCAATATCTGGAGCGCTGTGTTGACTCTCTGGTCATAGGCGGGGAAAATGTGGAGATCATTATCGTCAATGACGGTTCCACGGACCGGACGGGGGAGATCGCGGAGCGCTATGCCAGACAGTTTCCGGATATCGTGACTGTGGTGAACAAGGAAAACGGAGGGCACGGTTCGGGTGTCAATACAGGGCTTGCACTTGCCACAGGAATGTATTTTAAGGTGGTGGATTCCGATGACTGGCTGGAAAAAGAAGCATATTTAAAACTTTTGGAGAAAATAGAAGGGTGGTGTAAAGAGGGATTTGGACCTGATCTGCTGATCTGTGACTATACATACAATCATCTGGAGGAGGGAACAGAGAAGACGGTTCATTTCAAGAATGTTTTTCCTGTTGAAAAAGTCTGCACATGGGATCAAATCGGTGTATTTCGTCCTTCCCAGTATCTGGTGATGCATGCCCTGGTCTATCGAACGGAGATTCTAAGAAGATCAAATGTTGTGTTGCCGGAACATACGTTTTATGTAGACAATCTTTTTGCGTACTGTCCGCTGCCTTATGTGGAAACGCTTTATTATATGCATATCAATCTGTACCAGTATTATCTGGGCAGAGAAGATCAGTCGGTAAATGAAAAAGTGCTGATCGCGCGGATCGAACAGCAGATCAAGGTAACAAAAATGGTGGCGGAGAGTGTGGATCTGAACGCGGTAAAAAGGAAGTATCCGAAGCTTGCAAATTATATGTGCCGTAATATTTCGATCATGATGGCGATTTCCTCGATTCACCTGCTGCTCAAAGGCGATGAGAAGGCGAGAAGCAGACACTTTGAACTCTGGTCGGATATCAAAAAGAGCAATCCGGGATTGTATTATCAACTGCGCTATACGAAACTCAGCGGTTTTACCAATCTTCCGGGAAAGCTGGGGAAGCTTGCCACAGTGAGCGGCTACCGGCTTGCGAGGAAGATTTATCAGTTCCAATAAGAACAAATGAGAACATAGGAAAAAGGAGAGGGAGTATGGCACATATTTATATTGCCCTTGTGGACACGCCGGGATTTTTTGCGGCTTTGATACGGGGATTTTTGAAACAGAGGTATATTCATGTTGTGATCGCATCAGACGCGGAATTGAGAGAGGCATATAGTGTGGGGAGGCGCAATCCGGCAATTCCGATTTTGGCAGGGTTTGAGAAGGAGGATAAGGAGAGCATTTTACATACATTTCCGTCGGCATTTTACCGCATCTGTGAATTGGAATGCACAGATGCGCAGAAAACAGGGATTATGAGACAGCTGAGGGAGGATTATCAGAGACGGTTTCATATACACTATGCAGTGATAGGACTGCCTTTTATCCTGTTTCAGATTCCGTTTTTCATCTGGAATCAGT
>JAIEEY010000194.1 GCA_029067205.1 Lachnospiraceae bacterium | reverse complement strand
GGTATCTGTTCAAACACATTAAAATCCGTAAAATTAGAAATTCTGGGATACCTGATGACTGCTATATCTATCTTTCCCCTTTCTTTTTTTCCAAAGCGCTCTGTCAAACTATCCTCATCCTCTAATTGTATATCCATATAAGGAACTACACCTGCTATCGGAATACCTCCCTTTTCTTCTAATATTTCAATACCGGAATCAAGCAAGGCGCGGTCTCCCCTGAATTTATTAATGATCAGTCCTTTTACTCGTTTCCTTTCCTCTTCGGAAAGCAGCATAAGTGTTCCCAAAAGTTGTGCGAATACGCCACCCCGATCAATATCACCTACCAGCAATACCGGAGCATCCACAATCTCTGCCAGTCCCATGTTGACGATATCATTTTCGCGTAAATTTATCTCTGCCGGACTTCCTGCACCCTCAATCACAATGATATCCGCCAGTTCTTCCAATTTTCGGAAGGCATTCTTAATATCCGGAATCAGCCCTCGTTTATAAGAAAAATATTCCCTCGCGCTCATATTTCCAAGAACCCGCCCCTTTACAATTACCTGGGATCCTGTATGGTCTGTCGGTTTTAGTAATATCGGATTCATGCAGACTAATGGAGCAAGCCCTGCTGCTTCTGCCTGCATGACCTGAGCCCTCCCCATTTCAAGTCCTTCCTCTGTAACAAAAGAATTGAGCGCCATATTCTGTGATTTAAAAGGAGCCACTCTGTATCCATCCCGTTTCATTATCCTGCATAGTCCCGCTACCAAAAGACTCTTTCCTGCACCGGACATAGTTCCCTGAATCATAATAACCTTTGCCATAATAACCTCTCATATTTTCCAATTTGCTTCATATAAGCAAAGAGCTTTTCATTTCCCAAAAAGTCTTTTTCATTCATATCAAATAACCGTTCGATAAAGTCCGAATCAAAAATTTCTTCCGGTGTTCCGTATCGTTCCACATATTCCCCTTTTAAACAAAGTATTTTATCGGAAATAATCTTTGCCAGTTCCAATTCGTGCAAGGACATAATAACCGTCAGTCCCATTTTCTCTCTCATTTCCTGTAATAATAGCAAAAATTCAAGCTTATATTTGATATCCAGATAAGACGTCGGTTCATCTAATATCACGATTTCTGGCTCCTGACAGATTGCTCTCGCCAGCATCACCCTCTGCTTTTGACCGTCACTTATCTTGTCAAAGTCTTTTTCACTGATGTCTGTTATATGGGTAAGCTCCATCACTTCATCTACGATTCGCTCATCATCTTCTGATAAGATACCAAACCATCCGGTATATGGATATCGCCCCGTTGCAACCATGTCCCTGCAGCTTTTCAGTTCCACCTTTACCTTTTCTGTGAACACTACGGACATTCTTTTTGCCAGTTCATCAACTCTTATCTCAGACAAATCATCTTTTCCGATATACACTGTTCCGCCAAGCATTTCAAGCTGCCCTGCAATACTTTTCAAAACCGTAGATTTACCAGCACCGTTCGGACCAATCAGGCACAAGATTTTTCCTCTTTCCAATGCAATTTCTATATCCTTTATCAGTGGTTTATTATCATATCCCACACACATTTTTTTCGTGGAAAAATAGAAGTTCTTCATGCTTTTCTCCTAAACGAAACATAGAAAATCTTAGGCGGTGTTCTTTAGCGCCTTAGATTTTCTTTTCGTTTTATGATCCAAAGCACCACTGGCGCACCGAAAATAGCCGTCACGGTACTGATACTCAGTTCTGTTGGCGCAAGTATTGTTTTTGCAAGCAGATCACAAAACAAGCAGAAAGCACTTCCCCCAACAAAGCAGGCAGGTATCATCCAAATTGGTTCTGTTGTATTCAGCAATTTCTTGACCAAATGCGGCACTGCAATTCCTACAAAAGAAATCGGTCCCGCAAATGCTACAATACACGCAGATAAAATACTGGAGAAAATTACAATACACACACGCAAAAGCTGTAAATTAACACCCACATTCCGCGCATAGGCATCTCCCAACTGGTAAGCGCCAAGCGGCTTTGACATAAGAAAAACAGCAAGAAACACTATGGACACCACCACTGCCATAACCTTTACGTTTTCCCATGTCATTCCCGAAAAACTCCCTCGTGACCAGTTGTGGAGATTCACAATATCCGCATCATTGGCAAAGGTAACTACTAATTCCGTGACTGCCGAACAGATATAACCAATCATAACACCGCTGACTACCAGCATTGACATATTATGGATTCTATGGGACATAAGCAATACAAAGCCCATAGATAACATAGCTCCAATAAACGCTGCAAAAATCATAGATGCCGATGTCACCCTGACTCCCCTTCCCATGAGAAAAACCATTACAAGTGCCACTACCATTTTAGCTCCGGAAGAAATTCCTAAAACAAACGGTCCTGCAATTGGGTTATTGAAAAATGTTTGTAAAAGATATCCCGCAAGCGAAAGCGCCCCACCAAGAAGCAACACGGCTGTCGCCCTCGGAATCCTGATATCCCATAGAATCCTTGTTATCGTTTCATTATTTTCCTGCCCACCAAATACTCTTGCCACATCCGGCAATGCGATCCTGACACTTCCAATACAAATATTTAATATAAAAAAAATGAAAACGCAGGCTCCAAGCAAAAAGAAAGCCGTAATGTTTCTACTTTTTCTGTTCAGCTTCATAGAATCATACCCTTTCGGAAACTTTTCAATCCAAATGATAAAGATAGTTCATATTATCATTATCTCCCTGCATCATCGCATGGATATCCTCAA
>JAIEEY010000193.1 GCA_029067205.1 Lachnospiraceae bacterium | reverse complement strand
AAAAACTTCTTTTAAGTTTGATAGGGGAAGTCTGCGCTTTTTTGGCTATCCGGAAGGTTATGTTTCACAGTAAATAAGAACGGTAAGAAACCCAAAAAGGTAATCGGACCCGATGGAAAACTGATCGAACCGGAGCCTGATACATATGCCACGAAAGATATGGCGGAGCGCATCTTTCATGGTGAATCCCTCTCTGACGGAAAACAGGACATCCTCCAGACTGTTTTCTCTCTCGCAGCTGTCCTTCCTTCTATTAATAATGGGCTCATTCCTCTTAAGGAACTTACTGTTTCCGGTGACGGAACTGCTGTTAAAGCGCATGCAGATCCTTTTGGCCGTAACCCCCGGTACCTTAAAAGCCTTCCGGAAGGCACATGCACTGATAACCTCCGCCATTACTCTGACCCCGATGCTTCATGGGGCTGGGACAGTCATGAAAAGCACTGGTATTTTGGACGCACCCTTTATATGCTTGTCTGCCGTAACCCGGAGCTTTCACTGGAAGTCCCCCTGCTGTTAAATTTCACCAGTGCAAAACGGCATGACAGTATTAATTTCCTGTTTGCCATTGATGCCTTTGGCAGACAGGGAACAGGACTTTCCCCCAAAAACCTCTGCCTTGATTCCGCACATGATAATATTCCCACTTATAAGCTTCTTGACCGCTGGAACATAAATGCCCTGATCGATATCAACAAAAGAAGCGGTTCCGCAGACGGGCTTCCTGATGATGTCTCCCTGGATAAAGAGGCTCATCCGTTATGCCGGGCCGGACTGCGCATGTGCAGCTGGGGATATGACAAAAACAAGGATGCCCGGAAATTCCGCTGTCCCCTTGCCTGCGGCAGGGTTGAGGAGTGTCCCTTCTCTCCGGAATGTAAAAAGAGCAGTTATGGACGGACAGTCTATATAAAGAACGGTTCCGACCTCCGGTTTCATCCGCGTATTCCGCGGGACAGTGAACAATACAAAACCATCTACAACGAACGATCTGCCTGCGAACGTATGAATGACCGTGTCCTGAACAACTACCACCTGCAGGAGCTCAAAATTCGTGGTGATGACCATTTTGCCTTCTGGACAATGATCATTGGGATATGCATCCATCTGGATGCATGGTACAAAATGAGCAGCAGGACAGGACAAACGCATTAAACAGTTTTACCCTGATGCAGTTGCGAATATAAGTTCTGTTTTTTGAAGGTTTTTCCAAACAGTGGGGATAGTGCGCCCTTTTTTAGGTGACGCGGAGCTCTTGTCCTATCATAGTCATCTATTCCTATCTGTACTATAATTATGCAATATTAAGTTTCTGCTTTTTTCCAATAGTTTCCGAGACTACTCAGACAACAAATCCACGAATACCCCACGGTTCAATAATAATGATAGATACTCCGCAACATCTGCCACATTCTTTGGCTTTAAGCATTTAGTATCCCTTAATGTGCGTTGCATATATGTTATTCCATTTGCCACTAAGGCATAATTCCTCATGCTATTATCATACGCTGCAAACCGTTCAGGCAGCACTCCATCTTCAATATATGCCAATATCTCGTCCAGAAGCATCCTGAAATCATATACATGGACTATTGCCTCCAAATCAGGACTCGGTGCATCTACCCCATATTTCTCAACGACAGATAGGTATGAATCACTCAGATGTATGTCATATTGTACACCCTCTGGTAGCTGGCTCGGTTTTTTCTCAAGCCCCACCTGCAGCACATAGAGTTTCGGGACAGGAAAACAAACACGAGTGCTACTATATAAGAGTTCCTCACTGTCTAACATTGCACGAAGTCCTGCCACAGCATACTCCAGCAGACAATATGCTATATTCGGCGACACTGACGACTGCTCTTCTGTCAGAACATAAATCACACCATCGCATACACACGAAAAATCATTTTCCTTATTACCAAATAGTACAGGCCGCACATTGACAAGAGATATATCCCGACCTTCTATCCCAAGCAGAAAGGATACAAGCTCCCTTTGGCGCTCTTCGCTCTCATACACTTTCTTGAAGAAAGTGTCCTTAGCCTTCGAATTGACAGGCATTACTTGTCGGGTACTTTTCCCCATTTCCAACAAACCTCCGTTCTCAATTTATTTCAGTATACCACAAACATACCAGAATTACAATTTTATTTATCTGTAAAACCACGGTAAACGCATGATTTTATGGGTTTACCCTTATAAAAAATTATGCTATCATTGTTTCAAGATAGTAATGACAACTTCTATTAATTTCTGTATAATCTTTCCATAAATTACTTTATTGGGAGGTATCTATGGAAAATTCTAATAAGACCACATTTCTGGACTTTATGGGGAGGATTACTGATCCAA
>JAIEEY010000192.1 GCA_029067205.1 Lachnospiraceae bacterium | reverse complement strand
CCGCATAGACCGCCCCCATGCAGTCTGTCCGCTTCATGAGCTGGTGGAATGCGTCATTTTCATAGGTTTCTTTTGCCCTGTTCGGGCGCACCAATCCTATGGGGTCCGCCATGCTGTTGTATAAGTAGCGCGTGGTGTGCCCCAGAGGACTGGTTGCCATGCACAGGATGTCAAGATTGTTGTAAGCATAGGCAGACTCGCCGTCCGCATTTATGACCGCCATGCACCTTCCGGCGCGGTCAAGGCGGTGCCTGTACTTGATCCCCCCGTCAGCGCTTTCCTCCCTGAGGATGTGACTGTACTCGTCGTATGTGCGGCGCGTCTCGTTCCAGTTCCTGTCCTTCTCCCAGATGATTGAAAAAAGACAGCAGCAATAACAACTATTTGATAAATACTATTATTGCTGCTGTCAATATATTGGTATAGCATACCGCCCCATACAAAATAGTTCGCAAAGCTTTTCATGTCAAGGCAAAGGGCTATCCCAAACAGTTCACAGATCTTATCCTGCATTCTGGGCAAACTTTTTAAATAACACCACTTTACAACTTTATAACCTAACATTATGTTGCCAAAGTAGCTGTTTTAAGGCTTTTGTAACCATATCAGATTTTATGTGGTTTTCGATGTTTTCCACGAAACTGGCAAAAAATACCTGCTGGCGGATCTGCTCACTGAGTTCAAAACGAAAGTCCTGTGCACTGCTGTTGCGGTATTTTGAAAATGCAGCATCTTGATATGGCAGTATTTTCATTGCACAATAGCTGATATTGATCAAATTTACCAGCAATTCTATACCATTATGGCTTCGTACCATGTAATTGCATAAAGACCAGAATGTTTTCTGCTCATAATAACTTATTTCTATATTCCATCTGAATGAATACAGAAAAAGAGGGATATACTTCATCCATTTACTCCCTGTCTGGTTCAAAGGGGCTTTTTCCTGCCACGCACAGAAGATCTGCAGCTGGCCGGGGGATATTGTGCTGAAAAATAAACGTCTGGAACCATCTGTTCTTTTTGTGGATGTAACATAGGCCATAACTTTCTTTTCGCCGAAAATGTTGGTGAGAACCTGACGAGACCCAATGTAATAACCACCTATCTTTTCAGCTGACAATATAAAGTCTGTTTCAATGGAAAGCCGGCGTCCGTGTTTTGCTGGCCTTCCCCTGTGCCCGGTAGGCTGTGGTGCAAGGTCATACATGACAGAATCACTCCTTGCGTTCCTGATCAGGTCAAGGTTCTGGTATTCTTTGACTATGGCAGTCAGCTCTTTCTTTACATACCAGCTGTCACAGAGGATGATGACATTTTTCCTTCCATGGAATTCAGGCATGACCTGCCTGACCATGGAAGCTGCGAGTTTAAGCTTGGACTGGTTCTTTTCCCAGATACGGTATCCGATCGGGACAGACTGGTAGCTGATCTCATTGCCATTCCACACAGGCACACAGAGCAGGACACTCACAAAGCAGTGTCCATTGAGATAATTAGAGCCATTGTGTGCAGCATGGTCAAAGAGTTTTGAAACATCCTCAAACTTTTTACCGGATTTTGGGACCATGGTATCGTCTATACATAGAAAAACAGGCTGGGAAACCAGGTCTTTTGGGATCATCTTCAATGCCATGGAAGCAGTAACATTCATAAATGCAGTATAGTCTATCTTTGCATGGGAACAGAGATGGTAAAAGGTATTCAATGACTTATCTGACAGCCTGGATAGAAAATGTCTGTAAAGGTAACGGATAGAATCTGCTCTTTCCAGAGCAAGCATGGCAAGCAGGAAAAGGAACAGGTTTTCAGCAGTCGGGGCATAAACAGTATAAAAATATACCGAAAAGTATTTATAAAGCCTACCAATTATGTTGTTTTCATTGTATAATAAGTTAAACGTATAAGGTCACTCTCTTTCGTATGGATTCGTTTGCAAACTTATTATACTACGAAAAGTGCCTTGTGCGTTTTTTATTTAAAAGTTGTAAAGTGGTGTTAAATAATTAAAATGTACTATATTTTCATTAAGTCCAACCTTGCTTATGGGATAAAAGTCTTTATTAGGGTAGTTTTAATCATTACACCTAACTCGAATAAACCGGAACCAAAGTTTTGCCATCTTTCGTAAGAAATTGTTGTTAATCGCCTAATTATTACGCCAAAAGAGCAAAAAATGCGAATAGGACTCAAGAAATTGACAATACCATAACCTGAAAAGAAATTAGAAAATAGATTTCTATATATCTGCTTCCTATAAGTAAAGATCATTTCCCTATGGACAAAGGATTTTTTACCGTCACATATTAAATGGTCATTCAAGACAATTTTCTAAAATACATATACACACATCATCCATACTACACCCTTGCAAATTCACTCTACTCAATATTGGCTTGATCACTTTAGTCAGTTCATCTTTTTCTGTCAAGGATATTTTAAGCATTGGTAATAAGAATATTTTTTCAAGATCTTTCATATTCTTTGTATACTCATAGAATTGTGATAATGATAAA
>JAIEEY010000191.1 GCA_029067205.1 Lachnospiraceae bacterium | reverse complement strand
ACCCTATCCTTTCCGGATTTCACCCTGATCCAAGCATCTGCCGAGTCGAAAATGACTTCTATCTGGTGACGAGCAGTTTCGAATATTTCCCGGGACTACCTCTGTTTCACAGCACAGACCTTGTCCACTGGGAACAGATCAACCATATTCTCGACAGAGACAGTCAATTCACCTTATCAACAGAGGCTCCAAACTGTCTGGGAATCTATGCCCCAACCATCCGCTATCATGAGGGAATCTACTACTGCATTGTCACGAATGTTGGCGGTCCAAAGGGCGGCAATTTCTTCGTCTATACCACGGATCCTTATGGTGCATGGTCTGAGCCAGTCATGCTTCCTTTTGACGGAATTGATCCCTCTCTCTTTTTTGACGATGACGGAAAAGTGTATTACAGTGGTACGGACAAGGGCGTCTTTATCACAGAGCTGACACTGTCAAAATCAACTGCTGCCGATGGCAGTATGCAGATCAAATGTGACCACATCGGGAAACAGGTGTATGCCTGGAATGGTTCTGGCGGCAACAATCCAGAAGGACCACATCTCTATAAAATTGACGAAATGTACTATCTCATGATCGCAGAGGGCGGAACGGAATACTGCCACATGGTCACAATCGCAAGAAGCACATCAGTTTACGGACCTTATGAGGAGTGCCCTCATAATCCAGTCCTCACCAACCGTAGCACCGAACTTCCGATCAAGGCTGTCGGACATGCTGATCTGATCGAGGATCAGAACGGAAACTGGTGGGCTGTATGTCTTGGAATTCGTCCGTTAGGCTATCCTTTCCGGCATAATCTAGGACGCGAAACCATGCTTGTACCTGTCATATGGGAACAGGGCTGGCCTGTCATAGGCATGCATGGAAACAGTCATGTCAATGTTGAAATTGAGACATCTCTGCTGCCTTGCACAGGAACCAATCTCAACGCGTCGTTTGAGAGCAGATACTACATTCCTGGACGCAGTATGGTTGACACTTTCGATACTGATTCCATGCACCCGTCATGGAATACCATCTACAACCCAGACTACACTTTATATGATTTTACGAAAAATGGACTGATCCTACACGGAAATGAAAATGATCTGTCCAGCAGCAATGTAAAATCAATCCTGTGTCGACGTCAGGAACATTTTGACTTTACTGCCCAGCTGACACTTTGCATGGAAACGATTCCTGAAAACGGCGAATCCGGCCTCGCGATTTATATGAACAACCGACATCATTACGAGATTGCCATGACTATGATCCATCAAAAGCGCTGTCTCATCATCCGGCGACAGATTGGCAGATTAAACGCAGTGGAGAATATTATCGAATATGAAAACAACACTGTCATATTACAACTTACAGGATCACGGGAAGAATACACTTTTGCTTACTGTTCTTCTGAGCAGGAACTACCTGTGACAATCGGTTCTGGTGAAGCACAATATCTCACCACAGAAGTCGGCGGTTGTTTCACAGGAAATTATATTGCTATATATGCCACAGATGCAGATGCTATTTGCAAAAAATTTGTTTATGATGTAAAATAAACTATATTCAATATACAAGGAGGTCCTTTATGAAATCTAAGGTTTATTTTTCCAAGACAATCACACCCGAAAAGGTACTTGAACTGTACAAGATGACAGGCAGAACTCTCGATGGAAAAGTCGCGATAAAAATTCACTCTGGCGAAGTTGGCAACCAGAACTTTCTGAAACCAGACTTCTGGAAACCTGTGATTGAACACGTCGGCGGCACTGTCGTAGAGTGCAACACCGCATATGACGGCAGCCGCAATACAACGGAAAAACACATGAAGACGATGCATGAACATGGGTGGAGTAAATATTTTAATGTTGAACTGTTGGATGCAGAAGGTCCTGATCTGGAGCTTGCAATTCCAAACGGAAAGAAAATCAAAAAGAACTTTGTAGGAAAATCACTGGCTGACTATGACTCCATGTTGGTACTCTCGCACTTCAAAGGACATCCTATGGGTGGTTACGGCGGAGCGATCAAGCAGCTTTCCATCGGAATTGCCTCCTCCATGGGCAAAGCGTATATCCACGGCGTAGGCGATACCAGCAATTTCTGGGGTTCAGACCATGATTCTTTCCTAGAGTCAATGGCAGATGCCGCTTCCAGTGTTATCGAATATTTCAAGGAAAATATCGTGTATATCAATGTCATGAAAAATATGTCTGTGGACTGTGACTGCTGCGCTGTGGCAGAAGATCCCTGCATAGCTGACATTGGTATCTTAGCTTCCCTTGATCCGATAGCCATCGACCAGGCATGTCTTGACCTCGTCTACGCGTCCGATGATCCAGGAAGAGACCATTTACTCAAGCGCATTGAGTCCCAAAACGGAATACACACGATTGAGGCTGCTGCTGAGTTAGGTTTTGGTTCCCGCGAATACGAACTTGTCACTGTAGAATAAGGAACTGTAGAAAAATAACTGACACATCTTGACTTGTCTATTTCTCCGATTATGCATGTCAAAAAGCCTCGCCGTA
>JAIEEY010000190.1 GCA_029067205.1 Lachnospiraceae bacterium | reverse complement strand
CGATATCCGCCCATTCAAGTCCGGATAACAGTGTCTTTGACTCCTCTTGTGTGATTGCCGGCTTTGTATCATCGTCATAAGTATCCACAATCGCCTCCGGGAGCTTTTTCAGCAAACTATCCCGATTCTGCGCTGCCGTGAAAATCCGCACCATGCCAGCGCCTGTTCGGTAGGCACTCAGTGCAGACAGAAAACATGCACCGCCCATGTTCCTACTTCCGGCAATCAACAGCACCTTTCCAAACGTTCCCTTGTTGCCTGACGGACTTCTTTCCGGAAAACGCAGGTCTTTCTTCCGATCTGTGAAAGTAACAACTCCTGACCTCTTATTCGCTGTCACCGCCCTGGGTATGCCGATTGGCACACAGACCACCTCGCCCGCACACGAAGCGCCTGGATACAGCATCAAACCAAGCTTTCTGTATGCAAAAGTGACAGTGATGTCAGCTTTTACGGCACACCCCATGATACTCCCGTCATCTGTATGAACCCCCGACGGGATATCCACTGCCACCACCTTCGCCTTTGAAGCATTGATTGCCTCGACTGCCTTGCGATATTTTCCCTCGACATTTCGTGTGATACCAATACCAAATATTGCATCCACAATCACATCATACAGTGCATGCTCCACGCCATAATGAATCGGAAGATTTAATTTTTTAGCAGTTTCAAGCTGGACTGCAGCCTCAGGAGACAGCTTTGACGGCTCCCCGACCATATTGACCTCGGCGCGTATCCCCTGTTCCTGAAGGATTCGTGCTATGGCAATCCCATCCCCGCCATTATTGCCGCTTCCTGCCATAACGCCTACATAGATATCCGAACCATACCTGTCAAGGATCACCCTGACTGTCTGCAGCGCGGCGCGCTCCATCAATACAAGCGATCCGATGCCATACTCCTCAATCGCCGCCTTATCACTGGCTTTCATTTCCGCCGATGTCAGCACATATTCCATAAGCATTAACAGCCTTTCCTCACTAATTTTTTTTAGTATACCACAATCACTTATGAAAAAAAACTCCGAAACAGTTATTCCTGTTTGGGAGTTTTTTCGTCAATTAAATCGTTTTCTTTATTCAGCACATTTTGCGGATTATACTTCATGTCAAACATATCAATTATATCAGGTCCAAAGATCGAGTGCATATAATTATACATCTCGTCATTCCAGATCTCTTTCTGCTGCTTCAGGATTATCTTTCTCTTGAGCTGTACCTTAAAATCAGACACCCACTGGTTGATCTCCTCAATTTCCTCTACATTCTGCCGCAGCCTGCTGTAGCACACCCGCATCGAAGCCAGCATCAGCGCAAAATTCGCCTCGTCGATCTGTTTGGGAATCTCCATCAGCTCATCGTTGTAGTCCTCCATCTTCTGGTTAGACTCCTCAATCATGCGCTTGTTCTCCGACATCTTCTTTTCCTTCGCCGAGCTGTCAGGAAGCTCCATGATGGACACGATCTCCTTCATAAGCTTCTTCTTGAATGCGGAAAGGCTCTTAATCTCCGTATTGAGCTTTCCCTGCCGCTTCAAAATCTCGTTGAGATTGTCCTCGAGTCTCTGAATCTCCTCATTTGGTTCTGTCTGTGTAAAGAGTCTGTGCCACTGGTTATCCAGCGTCAAAACCGGTATCTTTTTACCTATTAATGCCTCGCGAAAGACCTCGTCCCCCTGTTCCATATTCATAACCCCCATTTGATAGAATTGCTGTGTAACCATTTGTACCTTCATAGTTATACATCGTCACTTTTTATTGATTCGCGATTCCGTATGACAGCTTCATAAGACTGTCGGAGAGATGTACATTCTCGACCACTATACTTTCTGGCACATTGAGATCCACATGTGCAAAATTCCAAATTGCCTTGATATCGCATTTTACAAGCAGCTCAGCCGTTTTTACCGCGCCTTCCTTCGGTATGGTGAGCACTGCGATATCAATATCATTTTCACTGACAAACCGCTCGATATTCTCCACCGGCTGTACGGCAATCCCGCGTAGCTCTTTTCCATACAGCACGGGATTCTTGTCAAATATGCCTTTTACGATAAACCCCCTGCGCTCGAAGTTCATATAATTTGCAAGCGCCTGCCCGAGATTGCCAGCCCCCACGATAATCAGGTTATATGATTTGTCCAGTCCGAGTATCTTCGCAATCTCATTGTACAGATAATCCACATTGTAGCCATATCCCTGCTGTCCAAAACCACCAAAATTATTAAAATCCTGCCGGATCTGTGATGCAGTAACTTTCATCAATTTACTCAAATCCTGAGATGATATCCTCTCGATGCCACTATCCTTCAAATCTCCCAGATATCTGTAATATCTGGGAAGCCTCGCGACAACAGCCTGTGATATATTCTTATCATCCACGATTCCTAACCTCCATATGTCCATTACCTTCAGCCATGCACCATACATATGCAATATGCCAAAAAAATAGCAAAATATATAGAAGTAGTATACAATGTTGTCAAATGATTGTCAATTCTTTTTGCAATTATGATT
>JAIEEY010000019.1 GCA_029067205.1 Lachnospiraceae bacterium | reverse complement strand
TCCTCTGCTCTACCAACTGAGCTATCTGGGCGTTTAACCGAATTCTAGTATACACTACACTTTTTTAATTGTCAACACATTTTTTCCTGAATTTTACTTTTATAAATTAATTTGTTACTGTTTACTCCCCCCATCAAAGTAGTGGGAATCGAGCGCCAAAATGCTTGCGCTTTAGCATTTTGTGTGCATAAATGTTGCTGTTCACACCGAAAAAACCTATAAATATGCAAAACACAGTAGGGGTGTGAACCAATGTCATTTAGTTAAGCAAGTGCATTAAAAATGCCTTATTTATGAGCTTTTCGGGTTCTTTCGTAGGCTATTTTTGTTAAAATTTTGGTTACACCCCTCCGATTTTAAAGGAGAGTGTAACCAAAAAATGCATGAAATTGGTATATAAATTGCTGATAACCCCAGTGTTTATAAGGGTTCGCTTAACTTAATGACATTGGGGTGTGAACAGTAACATTAATTTACTTCAGCACGACTCTCCTGTAACACCGCGAGAAACCTGCGTTTGATCTCGCCTATCAATGCAGCCTTCTCCTGCTCATTACCGTCAAACGGGACAAAACCGCCTGCCATGGAAGCGTGTCCACCGCCGTTACCGATGCCTTCCAACGCTTTGCTGATCACCTTTCCGGCATCGGGCGCCATTCCCTCACTGCGCACGGAAAGCTTGATCCCCCCCTCCTTTGTGGAGTATACGATGGAAAATGTGACTTCCTTCAAGGCGAGCATAAAATCCGAAATATCTGCAATGACCGGACAATCCCTTCCTATGTCCGCAAAACTGATGTCATCGTATACTTCAATGCTTGAGATCGCCTTGGAATAGGAAGTCAAATCATCAAAGCACAGGACACTGTTCTCCAACATCGATATAATATTATAATCACAGTCATCATACATCCGATAAAGCATTTCAATATCCAGCTTGGAGACACCCCGCGTGAGATTGCTGGTGTCAATGCGGATACCATATGTCAGCGATGTCGCAATCTTGCTGTCCATCGGAATGTTATTTTCGAAAAAGTACTGCGCAATCATGGTCGCACAGGCACCGATCTCCGGGCGGATATCGCTGAAACGGTACGCAGACAGGTCATTGTCCGGATGATGGTCGACACAGATAATCTCATCTCCTGTCATATCGAAAATATTGGAATTTCCTCTCTGGGAATCAACCAGAATCACCTCATCGTCATCACTCAGCACTTTTTCCAGATCGTCGACATTCAGAAGTTCTATTCCCATGATTTCCACAAGCTTGCCGGTACTGTAACGGTCAATCTTTCCTTTATAACACAATGTCGCATGCACACCGCGCAATTCCAGCAGCCTCTGCAGTCCGTATGCACTTGCGATCGCATCCGGATCCGGGAAATTGTGTGTCTGGATATATACATGTTCCCGATTGATCTCATCAAGCAGTTTGTCTAAATTTGTCATATTGTTACCCCCACTCAATTCATTTGTATATTAACATTCCTTACCATGTATCTCTCAGTCATTCAGCCGCAAATCCGGCTTGTCTGCAATCCCTTCTATGGCATCTGAAAAGACTAACAGAACCCATTATTAAAAACTATTAAAAAGCATCAAATCTGCTGGAAAATCCCTATCGCACATGCTATAATAGCTTGACAATGAAACCAATTGTTACGATCCATAACTTTCCAAGAGGTATGAAGCCATGTACAATCTGTTTGAACCGGGGGATTTGCTGAACTCCCCCTATGAAGCATTCCTGTTTGACACCGCAAAACATAACTTTCCTGTGCGTTCTCACTGGCATCATTATATGGAGATCCTTCTGATGGTTGAGGGAACCGCCCTCGTCGAAAGCGATGAAAAAAGCTACATCTTAGCCCCAGGTGATATGGCGGTTCTCCCGCCAAAAGCCATACATGCGATCTATAGCAAACCCGGCTGTGATGAACAGACACACCTTTTGTACTATGTGATCAAATTTGATCTGAACCGTTTCCGTGAGAACATCGGATATGTACCGCAGCTCAAAAGTGCAGTCCTGCAGGCGATGGAAAATCCCGAAGTTTCTTTCTGCTTTTCCTCCCAGGACCTTGCCGGTTTTCCAGTTATGGAGTTTGTCAGCGGCTGTGCAAGGGAGGCGCAGACAAAGCATTACGGTCACTACATGATTATGTACTCCTACATCAACTGTATTCTGGTGAACATGCTCCGCATCTGGCGCGGGCGCGGCTTTACGCCGTCCTACGAAGTTTCCGCCCCGTCTGGAAGTTCGATCGAGACGATCACTGAGTATATTGACGCCCACTCTGACCAGCCTCTAAAGGTGGAACAGCTTGCCATACGCTGCAACATGAGTTACTCCTTCTTCGCCAAGCAGTTCCGCCAGATTTATGGGCGCTCCTGCAAGGAATACATAGAGTATATCCGTGTGATTAAGACGGAGGATATGCTGCTCTTTACGGATTATGACATGACCTATATCAGCCAGGCAGCCGGCTTTTCGGATTGCAGCCACATGATCAAAACATTCCGCAAATACAAGAACATTACACCGAAACAGTTCCGCATACAGAACACCAAAAATCTGCGCAGTTCATCAGCACATCCATAACGAGAATGGAGAACCATTCTCGTTATATTTTACCCTTGCAGCAGATCTAACAGCTCATCCTTGCTCATACTTCCGAGCTGTCCCAGTTCACCGTTCATAACCTGCTCGGCGAGGTCACGCTTCGTCTCCTGTAATTTCAGGATTTTCTCCTCGACACTGTGTCTTGCGATCAACTTATATACTGTCACTTTCTTGGTCTGTCCGATGCGGTGTGCCCTGTCGGTCGCCTGATTCTGCGCAGCGATATTCCACCATGGATCATAGTGAATGACTACATCTGCTCCTGTCAGGTTCAGACCAACACCGCCCGCCTTCAAGGAAATCAAAAATACAGGAACATCGTCTTCATTAAATGCTTTCACAAGCTGCAGACGCTTCTCCTTGGAAGTTTCTCCAGTGATCACATAGTAGGCAATTCCCTGCTCATCAAGACGTTTCTTGATCAGTTCGAGCATTGATGTAAACTGGGAAAACAACAACATCTTGTGTCCGCCATCCATCGCACTCTGCACCAGTTCTACACAGGAATCAAGCTTTGCCGACTCTCCTGTATAATTGTCAAAACACAGGCTCGGATCACAGCAGATCTGTCTAAGCCTGGTCAGCTCTGCCAGCACCTTCATCTTGTTCTTGTTAAAGTCATCATCATCCTGCTTTGCCAGCATTTCCTGCATATGTACTACTTGTGCATCATAAGCTGTCTGCTGTGCCTTATCAAATTTCACATAGCGAACTTCCTCGAGCTTGTCAGGAAGGTCTTTTAGAACATCTGACTTTAAGCGGCGCATGATAAAGGGGCCTACCATTCTCTGAAGTCTCGCCATGGCATCTTTGTCATCATACTTCGCAATAGGTGTTTCGATATCCCGCTTAAAAACCTCATAGCTGTACAGAAATCCCGGCATCAGATAATCAAAAATACTCCACAGCTCACTCAGCCTGTTCTCAATTGGTGTACCTGTCAGCGCGATCCGCATCTGGCTGTCGATGACCTTGACTGCCTTTGCAGCCGCTGTGGTGTGATTCTTGATATACTGCGCCTCATCGATCACCTCATACGTAAACTTTTTCCCTTCATAATAAGAAATGTCCCTTCTGAGCAGATCGTAGGAAGTAACACTCACGTCATAATCTGCATAATCCTCAATCTTTTTCTGGCGCTCCTGCTGATCGCCTGTGATGAGCTGCACCTTTAACTCCGGTCCAAATCTGTTAAATTCCTCGCCCCAGTTAAACACAAGCGAAGCCGGCGCGACAACAAGTGTGGTCACACCTTTCTTTTTCTCGGATAATAAAAAGGAAATCGCCTGAATCGTCTTACCAAGTCCCATGTCATCCGCAAGGATTCCGCCAAATTGACAGGACTCCAAAGTCTTGAGCCACTTATAACCATTTTTCTGATAGCTGCGCATGACACGTTTTAGACTCGCGGGCACTTCATAATCCGCATCACTGATCGTCTTGAAATTCTTGACCATCTCGCGGAAGGTATGATCCCTGTTTGTATACAGCCCTTCCTTCTCCTCGAGAAGCTTGTCCAGATAAAGCGTGCGGTAAATCGGCAGATGGATCTTGCCCTTGATAAACTCCTTGGGAGGAAGATGCATCGTATCTATCAGTTCTTTTAACATCTGAAGATTCTCATCTTCCAGATTGATAAAATCACCGTTTTTCAGCCTGTAATATTTCTTGCGCAGCTTATATCCCTTTAGCACTTCGAGCAGCTCTTCCCGGGAAATGTTCTCTGTATCAATCTCCAAGTCAAGAAGACCGCTCGACACCGACACGCCGACAGACATGCGCATCTTCCGCACAATATTCAGACTTTTGAACGCATTCGTGCAGTGCACTTCGCCAAGCTCGGCGAGCCGCTCCACACCATTGTTCAATACATCATAAATGATATCCTCCTCGCAGTTACAGTAAAACAGATCACGCTCTTTATCTGCATATGGAAATACCTGTTTTGTGAGGAAGAATATCTCGCGCTCGCGTCCCTCCAGACGATAGCTCTCATAATATGATGTGGTGGGATCCGACAGAACGGACTCCATGACTGAGCACTCCTTCTCCCCATACTGAGCAGTCACCCGGCAGGTGATATCGCCGTCCGCAGAGTCCAGATAAAAGAGGAATACTACCTCTGGCGGCAGATATTTGTGGATTTCCTCACTGTCCTCCTCCATGACAGTAAATACCTCCTCGATCTGCGGCAGCATGGAGTAATAGAAATCCGTAAGCTTGGAACGCCCAATCTGAAAATCGATCTGCCCTCCATTTGACAGATCAAGGAGCGGGCGTATTATATTTGTGACACCAACGTCAGTTTTGTACAGAACATCATCTTTAATGTAGCAGGCATTGACCGCCCCAATATAAAATTGCGGCATATTACAGGAAACATCGACACCATGAAACTCTTTCTTCCTGCCAACCTTGGTCTTGCGTATCTGCATGGTAAGCTTCGGCGTACCTTCCTTGCAGATGAGCTGTGCCTTTCCTCTTTTCTCGGAGGTCTTGTCCTCATACTCGACGGCATCATCGCCCATCATTTCACAAAACTGGTCAAGTCGCCAGCCATACAGCTCAAAATCGGAACATTTTCTCTTTCTTTCATAATAATAGTAACGCATCTCACTGATGCGGTTGACAATGTCCTCTTCCTCCTGTATGACTTTGCTCAGGAATTCATACCACTGCCTTGCGCGGGGAGCAAAATTGTTGATATTCTGGTTCAGTTTCGTGCTCGTCCCATACTGAACGGTCTCGGAACCACGCACCTGTGCACAGAACTCGATCAGATCTTTGATCACAAAAAGTTTTCCCACACCAATCCTGAAAGAAATCCGAATTCCATCGTTATTGCGGATCAGTCTGGGCACGAGATTCAGCGCTTCCTCCTGCATGGTCGCACTCGCCACAATCTGGTTCGTGTGATTGCGCTGGAAATCAGCAAGCAGCATTGCCCCCCGCTTGTCCGTCGCATCGCCGACTTCCTTCTGCGCCATGTATGCCTGCGCATACTGAAGCACCGCGGCAATAAACGCGCAATGACCGTCCGCCCTGTCATACCAGCCATATCGATAGGTTCGATTACATTCAGGACAGCTGCACTTCGTCCTGATCATGGAGTCCCTATTGAAAATCACATCAACAGGGAACTTCTGCTTGCGGTATTCTGCCATTGCACTCACATGTGCAGCCATATCATCCATCTTTTCATAATATCCGACTTGAATGCTTTGCACAACAAGGATTTGGGACTCGAGGTACTTCTGTCCCTTATCTAGAGCCTCCTTCGAAAAATCCTGTTTTTTCCTGATTGCATCAATGTCAAAATATTGATAACATGGCTCATTCTGTATCTCCACCTCCACCTCATTCTTTCTCGCTATTGCTGCCTTTACCTTCTCTTCTTTTTTCCTTATGGCTTCCGCTTCCTGTTCCCTTCTTCTTTTCTCCTCTTCCTCCCTCCTTTTTCGCTCTTCCATTTCCCGACGCACAGCTTCATCCTGCTGCTTCTTTTCTTCTTCCGCTTTTCTTGCAGCTTCTTCCTCACGTGCCTTTCGCTGCGCTTCCTCTGCTTCTGCACGTTTCCGTTTGCGCTCCGCCTTCTGCGCTGCCTTTTGTGCTTTTCTCTCGGCAATCCGCCGCTCTGTCTCTTCTTTTTTTGCCTGCTTTGCGGCTTCTTCCGCCGCTGCGCGCTCTGCCTCAAGCTGCGCCTTAGACTTTCTGCCGCGCTTTTTCGGCGTCGGCTCTTCCGCCTTCGTCTCTGCTGCTTCTACTTTTTCTGTTTTCTGTGCAGCTGACGTTCTGCTTGGTTTGGATTTGGTTTTTGTGGTCTTGTTAACTATTGCGGATTTCGTGTCTGTTGGATTTTCTGCTTTTTCTTTTGATGTCTCACTTGCGACTGCTGTATCCCACATTTCCTGAAAATCGTTTATATCTGTCTGTTCTGACACACTTTCTTCCGCAGTCTTTTTTTCCTGCTCAATTTTATAAAGCACGGCTGCCATATGCTCACATCTCCTACCGCTTCTCGCCTTAGGGCATTTACATTTCATGATCAATGGAACGCCCTCTTTAAGCGTGATGGAAACCTCTGCCCGTGCTCCCATCACCATCACTGCCGCATCAATATGCGTCTCATCTTTATTCATCAGCATAATCCTGCTGCTGTCAATCGTCTTCGCCCTCGTCAGTGCCACGCTGTCAAATAACTTTTCCCATTTGTACATTGCTCTTACCTACTTTTTATCCTTTATCGCTCTTTTTGTGATTCCTCTCCAGTCTAAGTAGCCGGAACCGGTCTTTGTGACGATATCCATATGCCCGCAAGACATCGCTAAACCGAAACTTCATGATTGTCTGTCGATGGAAAGGACTGTTTCGAAACCAGTCGTCTTTATCCGAAGGCTTATATTTTTTATATCTCAGTCCATCATCCCTGTCGATATCCTCCCATGCAGAATGATTGATGAATTTATCCAGCGAGGTGATCAACATCAAATATTCATGTTCCTCCAACATTTCAGGTCCATATTTTTCCTCAAGAAAGGTACAGTCTATCCGAGTATCCTCATACCGGATTTTTAACTGATCAGACCTGCTTAAACCTATTTGCCCCGAACAAATCTCCGCCAGATACTTAGGAGAAAAGATTGAAAATATAGTATGTTCTGTATCATTCATCACTACCTTTAATTCCTTGTCAATAAACGAGTCCAGCTCAAAAGAAAGCATAGGAGCATTTCTTTCTGCAGCCTCCGCGATTGCTGTTGCAGTGATGTCCTTTCCCTCCCAGGTATACCTCTGGGACATGTCATGTCTTGGATTTTCGTCCCAATAAGGAACTGTTCGGATTTCCTGATCCAACTGTATCTGAAACCATAAAAGCTCATCGCTATATTTATTATTTTTCAGATCACAGATTCTTTCATCTGATGTTATATGACACTTATAAAAGTCATAGATTTTGTATATATTATTCTCTCCATTTTTGTGTATCAGCTCAAAGCATCTTGTATTTGTAGCCAAAGACCTAAGAAAACACTTTATGTCTGTAAATTGTCCCTTCAATGATTCCTCGTTCAGTATAAAGTCCATTTACCACCCCAATATTACATCTAAATCTTTTTTTGTCTGGTCAAACAGACCATCTCTCTGTGTCAGAACCTTTCCCTCCTCGTCCAGGGAAATCTTCATTGGCATGCTTCCTCCATTTTCGTCCTGATCAAAAAAATAAATCGCAGTCTTTGTATGTTCAATACAATCCATCTTGACACATTTGCGAACACCATTATATATATGATCGCTATGCGTTTCCATGATGATCTGAACGCCCTTATCCGCAAGAAACGCCAGAAAAAAGACAAACTCCGACTGTCCTGACGGGTGCAGATGGATTTCTGGATTCTCAATAATCAGAACATAACCTGTCTTACATGACAATGCAGCTATGATGATCTCTGCCATATAACTGAGACCTGTCCCTACATTTTTAGGTCTGATATCATTACCCAAATCCCTGTTGCCAAAAGATACTCTGATCCAGTCTGTGCGCTCTATCTCTTCCGCTCTTACACGATATCCCAATATCCTGTCCAGCCAGTAATCAACCTGACCTCCAAACGTGAGCTTTGATGTTGTATCAAAGACTAACTCATTTCCCTGCCAGTTGTCTCTTTCATGTCTCGCCAAATATTGATAAGCGTACTCACACTTTACACCGATTTTATCATGATTGTCTAAGGTCATCTCATAAGTATCCCTAACACCTATCCGGTCAGCCGACAGATATATAATATGAAGTTCCTCAGAGAGGTCTCCTTTACAATCTGCGGGAGACATGTCGTCCCTCACTTTCTTGATAAACTTTTCATTTACACTCAGCTCAATCTCCTTGCTTCCTGCATATTTATTTCTCAATTCACTGACTTTGCCAATATTGATATATGGTCCCGAAAAAGGATTACTGCCCTTTTGAAGCATTGCGAGAATCGCCTGGATCACGGTGGATTTTCCCATTGAATTCTTCCCTGCCAGCAAAGTTAAATTTCCGAATGTAAATTCCACATTGTCAAAGCATTTTAATCCCTTTATATGAAGCTTTTCTATCATTTGATTAACTCCTTTCCAATATCTAAGAGCGAATCAATATTTTTTGCCGTAATTTCCATAGTTCTAATCTTTCTACGAAAATCTTTTATTTGTACTATATCATTAAGCAACTCTAGTTCATCTATACAGGAGTATTGGCACATATGATAAAAACAAATAAACACACCCAATGTTATTGTTCTGCGTTTTCTATCCCAAAAAGGCAATTTTAATTTATTTTGTAATAAGTTAAATACACGATTAAGGTATTTTTTTTCGCAGCTATTCACTACATCAAAAAAATAATTCCAAACAGATCTGTTATGATCCAACTCGATTATTATGTCCTCTAACAACTCCTGTTCTTCCATATTATCCTTATCGTACAATATTACAGGAGCATAATACCTCTGCCAGCAAAGCAACAGATACAGCACTATATATTCATTTGTTAATTGAAAAATTCCTACAAATTTTGTTGGTATTATAGCAACTGCTTTATTGCAATAATATTGCAAACTTCCAATTCCATACTCTTCATATATCAAGTCTCTGACAGCCTGCTCCCGTTCAATACTCCACTTCTCATGAAACAGTCCCACCTCCATATGCAAATACTTAGGAGTCCTATAATCAATGATTTGAAATGTAAAAATTGTCCTGATCAGCTTACCTGCTAATCTAGGATTTTTATACGTCAGATCACTAAAATAATATTGGGCATTTTCCTGTGTTATTCCTTCTATATGAACTGGAAAACCACCTTGAATATACTTTAATAAATATAGCAACTGGTCTTTGGCTTCCAGAACTAGAAAATCGCCATTCTGCAATTCTGATACAAACACCACTGCCATCGGAATACCAATTCGAACAGCCCTGATTAAATCAGAGATACTCTCCCTATCTGACAGCTTTGGCTCCAATTCTTGCGGAAAATGAATTCTTCCATCTTTATATAACCTCACTAAGTTTTCTACTGAGATTTTTTTTTCTGACAATTCGACTATATTCTGTTCCCGATATGACATAATTTCCCCATATTTCTATAAAATTACTATGAGATCAACCAATTGATAGAATTCGCAAAACATACGCGTTTATTATATAGGCGCAGCAAATAGCAAACATTTTTGTTTGCATTCGCATTATTATCATACCATCATATCTATAAAAAGTCGAGAACAATTGAATAATGAATATCGTGTAACTTTACTTTTTACACTAACGATCTGTAGAAAAATAACTGACACATCTTGACTTGTCTATTTCTCCGATTGTAAATTGCATTTGCAATTAGCAAAAAGCCTCGCCGTAGCCCGCTACGCCTATATTTTTTGATATACACCCTCGAAGAAATATCCTGCGCAATCTGTATCACTTATTTTCCTACAGCTCCTAACAATAATGAATGGTAAAAAACGAAACAATTATATAAAACAACAGCCCAGAATATGTCTGAAAAAACTCTGGACTGTTGTTTTCGATTCTTATGAAATTTTTGGAAACAGTTCTTTGACTGTCGGATAAATCTGGGCAAACTTGCGGTAGCGCTCCTCATAGCGGGCTGCAAGCTCCTTGTCGGGCTCCACGCTGTCAACTACTTTGACAAGTTTTGCTGCTGCTTCCTCCACGGAATCGTACTCGCCACAGGCAACTGCCGCAAGAATCGCTCCACCGTAACCGGGTCCCTCCTCGCTCTCGATGAGATCAAGACGGATATTTAGCACATTTGCAAATATCTTTTTCCAGAGCGGACTCTTGGCGCCGCCGCCACAGATCTTCGACGACTGTATATTGATGCCAAGGCTCTTTGCCACCTCGAAGGAGTCGCGGATCGCAAATGCCACACCCTCAAGCACTGCCTGATACAGATCTGCCCTTGTTGAATCCATTGTCATTCCAATAAAGGTGCCTCGCGCATTGGCGTCGTTGTGCGGAGAACGCTCACCCATCAGATATGGCAGAAAATAGACATGATTATTTCCAAGCTTGTCATCGGTGATGGCTGTCTGTTCCTTTCCAAACTCCGTGGTCTGCATGATATCCTCCATCCACCACTTGTTGCAGGAAGCCGCACTCAGCATGCAGCCCATCAGGTGGTACTTTCCATCCGCATGTGCAAAGGAGTGGAGTGCGTTATTTTGGTCGACGCCAAAGTTCTTGCTGGAGATAAAGATCGTTCCGCTTGTTCCAAGGGAAATATTGCACATCCCATCGCCGACTGTGCCGGTTCCGATTGCCGCTGCCGCATTGTCGCCTGCGCCTGCTGCCACCTTCACATTTTCGGACAGTCCAAGCTCCGCTGCCACTTCCGGCTTTAATGTACCTACAACCTCATAGCTCTCATAAATCTTAGCAAGCTGCGACTCGTTCACGCCGCAGATTTCCATCATTTCATTAGACCAGCACTTGTGCTCCACATCAAAGAGAAGCATGCCTGATGCGTCGGAGACATCTGTACAAAAACTCCCTGTAAGCATATAGGCAATATAATCCTTTGGAAGCATGATTTTGCTGATCTTTGCGAAATTCTCTGGTTCCTTGTTCTTTACCCACAAGATCTTCGGTGCCGTAAATCCTGTAAATGCAATATTGGCAGTGCACTCTGACAGTTTATCCTTTCCAATCTCATTGTTGAGATAATCGGTCTCCTCCTGTGTCCTGCCATCGTTCCACAGGATTGCAGGCCGAATCACATTGTCGTCCTTGTCCAATATCACAAGTCCATGCATCTGACCACCAAAGCTGATGCCTGCCACCTGCGACTTGTCGCACTCCTTTGTCAGTTCCTTCAAGCCTTCCTTCACTGCACTCCACCAGTCCTCAGGCTCCTGCTCACTCCAGCCCGGTTGCGGAAAATACAGTGGATACTCCTTGGAAACAATGTTAGTAATTTTACCTGCTCCTTCCATCAGGAGAAGTTTTACCGCCGAGGTTCCAAGATCCACGCCTACATAATACATAATTATACCTCCATTCGTCCCTAGAAATTTGGTGTGTTCAGTATGTGCTCGAGCACGCTTTTGTTTAAAAAAGATATCGCTACATGACATTCCTCACTGCTCTTACCCTACACTGATATGCTCCATAGCGATATCCTTTTTATAGTATACAAGGTTTCTTCCTATTTTTCATGGTATAAACTATACTAAATTTACCTTAAAAATTTGTTATTATTCACTCTCCCGCACATTTTTCCATGACATGCATTCCCACAATTATTTTATGCCTTCACTCATTCCACTGTCACGACTTTTGCAAGATTGCGCGGCTTGTCGACATCTAATCCCTTATCCCGCGACACATAGAATGCCATCAGCTGCAGTGCAACTACTGCCGGAAATACCATCAGCTCGTCGCGAAGTGCCGGCAGACGGTAAACCTTTTCCCACTGCCCAGGATTTTCAAGCTCTGCGTCCTCCCGCGCAAACACATACACTTTCGCGCCCCTCGCCTTCACCTCGAGAGCGTTGGAGAGTTCTTTTGAAATAACTTTCCTCTGTGTCACAAGCGTGATGACTGGCGTCTTATCCGTAACCAGCGCAATCGTTCCATGCTTTAGTTCCCCTGACGCATATGCCTCCGAATGAATGTAGGAAATCTCTTTCAGCTTTAACGAACCTTCCAAAAGTGCTGCGTAATCCTGTCCCCTGCCGATCATAAACACATCTTTCGCATCCATAATGCAGTGCGCCAGCTCACGAAACATCTTTTTGTCCGAAAGAACCCTCTCGATGGACTCTGGCACCATGATCAGCTCTCTGATAAACGCTTTTGTCTGCTCTGCTGTGTACACACCGCGCACATAAGCCATGCGGCAGGCCAGCATATAGAGCGCCGTGATCTGCGTCGTGTACGCCTTTGTGCTCGCCACGGCGATCTCCGGTCCTGCATTTGTGTAGAGCACATACTCGCTCTCACGTGCAATTGTTGAACCCTTGACATTGACAATCGAGAGATTTCCTGCACCTTTGTATTTGGCGTATTTGAGCGCCTCGAGTGTGTCAATCGTCTCGCCAGACTGCGAGATTGCGATGACAAGCGTGCGGTCATCGACCACAGGCTCATTGTAGATAAACTCGGAAGCCAGCTCCACGGTAACAGGTATTTTCAAGAGTGGCTGCATGAATGATTTCGCCGCCAGCCCTGCATGCATTGCCGTTCCACAGCCAATAATCGTAACCTTTTCATATTTGTCAAGCAGCCAGTCAGGAATATTATCGATGCTAAGGTCTGGCATGCCATCTTTGCACCTGCACAGAATCGTCTCTTGTATCACCTTTGGCTGCTCTGCAATCTCCTTTTCCATAAAAAATTCATAGCCGTTCTTGCCGTTGCCGCCAATCTGCCAATCGACATGCAGATAATCCGGCTCCACCTTCTCATCCTTCTTGTCAAGCATCGTTATCCTGCCTGGTTCCAGTATCGTAAGTGTGTCTTCCGGCACAACAAAATACTCAGACACGTATTCTGACAGTGCTGTCACATCTGACGCCAGAAATGCCTCCTTGCGGTCTTTTCCCACACCTGCTATGATCGGACTGACATTTCTGATGGCATAAATTTTATCGGGTATGTCCGCAAAAAGGATTCCGATCGCAAATGTTCCTTTCAGCATGCGGACAACATTTCGGATCGCTGCCTTTGCGTCACCTTTGTAAAATTTATCCAGCAGCGCCGCCACCACCTCTGTATCCGTCTGTGAAGCCAGCTTTTCCGCCAGATCATATTTGGCTGTCAACTCCTGATAATTTTCTATGATTCCGTTGTGGACGATCGTAACACTGCCGCAGGTGTGAGGGTGTGCGTTCTCATTTGTCACACCGCCATGTGTCGCCCATCTGGTGTGACCAATGCCGCAGAGTGCCTCCTTTTTTTTGTTCTGGGCATTCTGCTTCTCACACATTGCGCGGAGTTTCGCCACCTTGCCTGCGCGTTTCATGACCTGTATCTGTCCGCCCTCACACACAAGTGCCATCCCTGCGCTGTCATAACCACGGTACTCGAGTGTCTCAAGTGCCTGCAGTATCACATTCTGCACATCTCTATGTCCTGTATAACCAATAATTCCACACATATTTTTCTCCTCATCTTAGGAACTTCTCACAGTTCCTTATTATCTATCAATCCTATTGATCTTTATTCTATAACTATTCAAATCTAACGCAAAAAATCATTCTTTTGACACGTTAATGCCTCCTTGTATCGTATTTGTTTTGCAGTTACCCGCATATTTGCCGATACATCACGCACCGGAAGCCGTGCGAAAGGGCATCCGCCGAATTTTCGATCACCCTTTTCCTCGTCAACCTGTCCTATGCAATCATAGTTAAACGACAGGTACATGGCGCTAAATGAGGAATCCTATGCCATGGAATCTATGTGCTTATTGGGAATTTATATAAATTTTCAAGGTACATGCATATTGTGCCACTGTTTGGTTGATCTGACAAGTGTTTTTGATAAGTTATTTGTCAAAAAACACTGGACACATTTCTGTATCCAGCGCTTTTGCGTCTCATAATTCATTCTTCTGTTTAAAATTTACTGTAATGTTTGAGTCTGATCCATATCACGTTGTGCCCTAGAGGTTACTGTTCACTCCCCCGTCAATGTAGCGGGAATCAAGCGCCAAAATGCTAAAAGCTTTAGCTTTTTGCTTTAGCTTTTTGCTTTAGCTTTTTGCTTTAGCTTTTTGCTTTAGCTTTTTCCCTTTAGCATTTTGTGTGCATAAATGTTGCTGTTCACACCGAAAAAACGTATAAGTATGCAAAACGCAGTAG
>JAIEEY010000189.1 GCA_029067205.1 Lachnospiraceae bacterium | reverse complement strand
GATATATACTATGTGTTTACTATAACAATCCTTTCTGGCTTGTTATTTCAAATTCGTTAGGAGGAATAATTAAATATGAATTTATTGTTGGCAGAAACAGACGCAGCGGCAGCAGGACAAGGTGCAGCAAATATGATATCAATTGTTTTGATGTTGGTCTGTTGGTTTGGTATTATGTATTTTCTGATGATTCGTCCTCAGAGAAAGGAGCAGAAGAAGAAAGCTGCACTTGTCAATTCGGTAGAGGTTGGCGATAGTATTTTAACTACAAGTGGATTTTATGGAATGGTGATCGATGTCACTGACGAGGATGTCATTGTCGAGTTTGGCAATAACAAAAATTGCCGTATCCCGATGAAGAAGGCAGCAATTGAACAGGTCGAGAAGCCGGACAGCGAATAAGAACCGTATCAAAGGTCTCCTGAGTTTTTCGGGAGATTTTTTTTGAAGGATTGGGAAGGAGGGATTTTGTCATGTTTTATGTAGATGGACAGATTTTGCTTTTTATTCAGGAACATGTGCGAAACGCGGTGTGTGATGTCTTTTTCAAAGGAATTACCCATCTGGGTGATGCGGGGATTTTCTGGATATTGCTAATGATTGTGCTGTTGTGCTTTAGACAGACCAGAAAAGCAGGTATTTATTCTGCGTGTGCCCTTGCTGCATCGCTGATCGTCAATAATCTGATATTGAAAAATCTGGTTGGAAGAGTCAGACCGTATGAGCTGGTGGAAGGACTTCAGTGCATTGTTCCTCCTGCCCATGATGCCTCCTTTCCATCAGGACATACTGGCGCCAGTTTTGCTTCCGCGATCTCGATATGCAGACAGATACCAAAGAAATATGCAGTATTCTTTATCGTTATGGCATCGCTCATTGCGCTTTCCAGACTGTATGTCGGGATTCATTATCCGACAGATGTGCTGGGTGGTCTTGTGACGGGAATCGGTATTGGACTGCTTGTGAATGTTGTTGGGGATAAGATTAATGGTTTGAAGAAAGCACAAAGATGACGAAAAGTACAAATGATAGAAATTATAATGGGATAGCATCGGTCAGTACAGTTGTAATTGCGGCAGGCATCATGGTTCTCATCCAAATCAATGGTTCTGATATACAGGAGACGGGGGAGACCATAGAAACCGCAAAGATACAGTCAGACCAGATGGAGCAGAATGCGGCAGTTTTTAGGACAACTGCAGGTGCAGCAGACATACTGGATACCGATTTGCTGCAGGTTGTCCTGGGAACAACTGCGGGGGCGGTATGTATACTGGATGAAGATTTTTCAATAGATGCACAGGAAGCAGCAGATGAAAATGCGGAAGAAAGTGAATATGCAAATCTGGCAATCGCAAAGGTAAACAATTACGTAAATGTCAGAAGTGCATTAAATACAGATGGTGAAATAATCGGAAAGATGTATGATGGCTCTGTGGCACAGATTCTTTCGATGGCGGGTGAAAATAATGAATGGTTTCAGGTGGTATCTGGAAATGTAGAAGGGTATATTAAGGCAGAAGAGTTTATCTATGCGGAATCCATCGAAGAGGAGCGGGCGGAGATGGCTGCCTTGCAGGAGCTGCAGGCGAGAACACAGGCATCAGAGGAGGCTGTACCAGAGCGGATGGCCGTATCAGTACCACCACAGACCAATTATGCCAATGTTTCAGATCTTAGATCTGCTGTCATTGACTATGCCATGCAATATCTGGGTAACAGATATGTGCATGGCGGTCAGAGTCTTGCAACAGGGACAGGCTGTTCCGGATTTACCTGTTATGTATACAAGGAATTTGGGTACAGCCTGAGCAGAACACAGCAGGGATAGTATACCTCAGCGGGAAGAAGGATTCATATGTCGCAGATTCAGCCGGGAGATGTCATCTGCTATAGCTCGAACGGCTCAACTTGTACGCATGTGGAACCCTATATCGGTAATGATCAGATCATTCATGCCGCCAATTCCAGAAAAGGTGTCATCATTAGTAACTATGATTACGATGGTATTATTCTGGGTGTGCGTAGTATTGTTGATTGATTTTTTCAGCGGAGAGCACCCAGCTGCCAAGGATTGTGTCACTCCATTTCTGGAGGCTGTTTAGATGAAAAGCGACACCTCCATAATAGATGGAGTGATATCATATTCGTCTACAAGCTCGGAGGATTCGGTTTCTCTGACTTCGGATTCTGCGACTTCAGGTTCTGTAATTTCAAATTCTTTGTGTTCTGGATCATCACTGCCAGATTGATTCATTGAAAGGGATACAGCTTCTTCTGATGTGTCAGAATCGGCGTAGGTCTTTCCGCTAAATAACAGACATGTGATGAGGATCAGCATTCCGATCAGGGAACTATAATAGTATTTTCGCTTTTTTTTCATATTTTTTATTTTCTTCATAAGAATATAAGCCACGTTTTTTGCTGATCATTGATAAAACGAGCAGGGAAAACCTGTCGCTTTACATTATTACATTGATTATATTAGAGTTAGGAAAAAATAGCAATCCTATCTTTTTTTATGTATACTGTTGAAATTTTCTGTCGAATGTAATATTATTGAATATGTGTATATTTA
>JAIEEY010000188.1 GCA_029067205.1 Lachnospiraceae bacterium | reverse complement strand
TTCCTGCACAGTCTGCCCTGGGCGTCATAGTGATAGAATTCCTGCCCCCCTGCGGGGTCAGTCATCACCGCCAGCTGATTGGTGCCGCTGTATTTGTAGTTTGTGGTGTTCCCCCTCCCCATCCGTCGCTCGAATAAGTGGTATCTGATTACTTTTCATCTGGCAGATGACACAAAATATTACGCGCTACCGACTGCGGCAAATGGATTCTAAATATTCCGGCAATGTTACAGCTACGGACGCGACCACCTGCTATTCGCCAAGCCGGAACAGATTTTTCCGTGGCTCAGAGGGGCTTTGCGGGACATCGTGTCGCGCAATTGCTGGATAGCAAACGAAATATCAAGAAAATCTCGTTCGCCTCCACATTGGCAGCTTAACAATATTTTATGCCATCTGTCTCATTGAAAATCACGATGCCGTCGGCATTGTACTCGTACTTTGCTATATTCTCGCCATTATCCCATACTTTGCCGATATTACTCGCAATATCATAGCAGTATTCAGCCTCTTTTTTGCGCCACATCTGTCTGGTGCGTGAGATTGCTGTTCAAGTCGTATCGGAAGGACAGTAACATACTGTCGCTCGCCTGTTTTTCCGTGAGCTTTCCCATCACGTCATAGGCGTATCTGTAGCGCATTCTATACTTAGCCCTTAATCCATTTCTCTTTTTTGCTTTTTCTATATGCAAATCCTCCTAATGGCAAATCAAAAAGAACATTAATAGTATGATCAAACGAAACAATTTCAGCTAATGACACTATCGCTGCATTCTCCACATTGACTTCATCTCCATCTAAAAATTGCCAAGTTCCATCATCTTCATCATGTGTAACAAACAATATATCTTTTTTTCTATTTAATATATCTTTTGTTGTAATCACCATTACATCTTCATTTTCTGAAAAGCTAAAATTTTCCATTCCTTAACCTCACTTATTAGATTTCGCAATATTTTCAGCTCTTGATAACACTTGTGCGTTAGAAAAACTATTGGTACCTCCTCTACTTTTAGGATAAATATGGTCAATTTGTGCTTCTAAGGGACTCGGAGTAACACCCAGTCTGCTTTGTGTCGAAGGAACAAGTACCTTGCCTGAAAGATCAGACTTAATCACGCCACCGTTTCTCTTCATATTTTCCTGTATTATCTTACGCTTTTGCGAAGAGGTATAGTCTTTTCCAGCCCCCACATACCTAGAATCCTTTAAATTAGAATATGGTGTAATATGACTTGGCACATCCTGTCCATACCTTGGCAGATATGTATAGTCGCTTATCTGGTTCAGTATGCGTGTTTCCATCGACGTTAATGGTGTACCGTTGCGATCCTTGTTACGAAGGTATGCTGCCAACTTTTTCTGTTCATTTCTTGTTGCCTGATTATTTTTTTTCAATAATTGCATTTTTAGCTTTGTCGCAGATATTCCCACTCGGATCAATATAGGATACTGGATTATTCCTGCAGTAAGCATACAGATTCAGTCCGTCCGCATTGTAGCTGTCTTCCTGCGTGAACCGACCAATGACTGGGTTGTAGTATCGTGCTCGCAGGTAGTACTGCTGGCTTATCGGATCGTACTGCTGACCATTGAACTTGAAGCGGTTTTGGACTTTTTCTTCGCAGGCGGTCAGATTACCCCATGCGTCATATTCATATCGGTTGAGGATTTCCTCATTTTCGCCGTCCACCACATGGGTGATACTGCTCATCTCGTCAGATGCATAGTGGTAGTACATTCTTGCGCTTTCCGCGTCGGAAGCTAATAATACGCTGGTGCGGATATAGCGAACCCTGTCTTACTAGGCATGCTTACATGACTGTGCTCTCCTCTGTTACAACCTCATCATCGCGGAAGATGAAGGACATAAGCTTCCCGTTCTCCTCCATCTCATGGCGCAGACCTTCCGCGTCGTAGCGGTTGATCCAGATATTGCCGTTGAAGGTCTCCACTTTGGTATTGCGGTTGAAGGCATCATACTCATATCGTACCTTGTTGTTATTCTGCATTTTATTTGATACCAAAAACGGGGGTTTTTCGTAGAATTAATTGGAGGGTGAAACACACTCATTTAATTTGCCGCTTAACTATGTTTTCTGCCCTCCCTACTTGGAAGTCAAGGCCTTTAGCCACTTGAGGGAAACCTTGACTTCCAAGTAGGGAGGGCATACCATCAAATAACGGCAAAAAAACACATTCATTTAATTCTACGAAAATGGTATCAAATAAAGTGCCGAACGACACCTTGTCATCTTTTAACAGGTTGCCCGCATTGTCATACCTGTATTGTGTTGATGCCCCTCCCCTGGTATATATAGTAAGCCTGTTTTACCAGTCATACTGGTATAGCTCTTCCGCACCGTTCTCTATGCGTCTTGCGTATGGATGAGATGAATTGTCCTGTATTCCACCTACCCTTCCTTGCAACACGACTATTATTTAAGCATTCTCACAAGGACAACGATGAATACTTTTATTTTGTTATTGTATTTAATGCAAATTTTTCACAAATAATGTCAAGGCAAATCCAATTACCAATGATCGAAATTAAATATAACTTATGTACTTGAG
>JAIEEY010000187.1 GCA_029067205.1 Lachnospiraceae bacterium | reverse complement strand
GTGCTTGCATTTCCTAAGTACCATTATGAATGAAAGAGCATCTATTCGCTATCCGCTGGTTTGTTTTGCGCTTACGATAAATCAGCACCTCTAAAAGAGGATTCACTAATGACTTATCCCTTCCAAGTGTACTTGTTTTAATGATGATATTTATAGTAGGCGGCATAAATATTTTCTATTTACATTTTATTGATTCCTCGGTAAAATATTACTGAGTTGATAGTATGAATACCAGAAAGTTTAAATCTGACAAAAACGTTTTGATAAAAGAAGGCATTCGGATTGTTTCATCTTCAGATGATGCTAAATATATTACTGTAAAAGTCCTAAAAATATGTCAAGAATATTGATACAATATGTTGTTTATAGATCTTTTATTTATGGTGGTGTCGTAATGCGACATGGGAGTTTAGAAAAGTAACATTTCACGTTCTGCCGTGTGTTTTCATTCGTTGTAATAGTTCTTTTTTCATACATCAAAGCTGTCCGGCAGAATAGTACAAACTGCCGCACTGTCTTATCGTCTTTATCTGTCAATGTTCTGTCCTCCATTTCTAAAAACTGACTGCATCTGAAACGAAGTCCAAACTGGTGGAGAACGACAGTGTATCATTAAAGGCTGAAAAGCGTTCATTGGTTTTCTGCCTGCAAACGCTCTCCTACCTTTAACGCTGAATATATTTAACTGCTACACATATTACGCTTTTTATATGTTATTAAATCATAACGCAAAATAATAATCTCCAGTTTTTATCTTTCCTTTTTTCCTTAAAATCCAATCAAAAAATAAAGATAAGCAAATCGGTAAAACGAAATGCAATAAAGCTACCGATATAATAGATCGTGCATTTATCCCCATATCAGTAAATGTAAAAATCTGTCCAACAAATCCACAAGTACCCATCCCTGCACCTGCTGATGTATTGGTTGTCTTCAAGATGCAAGTAGCAATTGGCGCTATAATGATAGAAGACAGAGTTGGCGGCAATAGAATCCAAGGATTTTTCAATATATTTGGAAACTGGAACATGGAAGAACCAAGTCCCATTGCCATTACTCCGCCCATCTTACAATCCCTATAACCTGTCGCGGAAAATCCAACCATCTGTGCGCAACAGCCAACAGCCGCCGCACCCGCGGATATTCCTGACAAATTCAGCATAATGCACAGTGCCGTACTGGAAAGCGGTGATGTTAGAACCAGCCCCACAATTACTGATACAATCATTCCCATGAAAAAGGGCTGCAGTTCAGTAGCTTTCATAATTACCAATCCTATTCCACTCATCATCAGCTTTACAGCGGGACCTATAAAAGTCGCTGTCAATCCTCCAGCAAAAAGCGTAACTCCCGGTGTAACAAGAATGTCAACATTCGTTTCCTTTGATACTGCTTTACCAAATTCTGCTCCCACAATTGCGGAAACAAGCGCTGCTGCTTCACCGCCAATACTAGCCCCAAGTGCCCCCGTCACAGCACTTGTAAACATCACAAGCGGCGGTGCCTTTAATGCCCATGCAACTGCTATGCCAATGGAAGCTCCAACCTGTTTCATGGCAAAGTTCCCCAATTCAATAAAATAAGTAAAGATTTTATATTCCCCCATCAAATTTTGTCCTTGCTCCCCAATTGTTTTAAATATTAAACCAATCAGCAATGAAGCAAATACTGCCTGAGCCATTTGGGACAACGCATCAATACCATACCGCTTGGGCGAGATAACAATATCCTTCTTTTTTAAAAAATCTTTTACACTCATAACTTCTCCTTTTTGCCATATAAAATCAAAACATAAATTTTATACCTTGCATTATTTTTTCTTTTTTTGATTGTACTTGCATTATACGGTATTCCATCTTATACTCATATAGGAAAAAGAATTGCAAAACATCAATTCTGAACTATATGAAGGCGGTTGATATTATGAACTACAATTTTTTACCGTTAATTAACCATTCTTTTACTTATGGAACAGAACAAATCCTTCCTAACTTTATTGTAAGCAGCAAAGCAAAAGAAACCTTAATTTATCCTGAATCTTTTTCCCTTTTGAAAACATCTTACGACTATTACACCGAAGGAAATAATCAGGAATTTTATGAAGTCCGTTATATATTAGACGGAGAAGGTTACTTAAAATATAATGGACGAAGTTATCTGCTTAAAAAGGGAGATGGCTGTCTGATTGACTGTCGTCAAAAATATTATTATCAAACCAGCAGCTATAATTGGGTTAGCACATGCCTCTGTTTCAACGGCGCACCCGCAACACCACTTGTTCAAGCCTACCTGCTATCCGGCAATGTTAAATTTACTGATGCCCTGTTCTCAAACTTTGAACCTCTACAAATGCATATATTACAATGCACACAAAAAGTTTCCTCATATATGGAATATGAGGTCTCCTGCACATTTTATATGCTTTTGACAAACCTTTTGATTGCCCAAAGCAAAACTCGCAATACTTCTGAAGTTATTGAAAAAATAGTTTCATACATACAGGCAAATTACATGAAAAACCTTACTGCGGACGAATTATCTCATCATTTTGGTCTAAGCCGAACACATATGACTCGATGCTTTAAAGAGTATACTGGTTTTGCCCCGCATGAATATATAACACAGCTACGTATCTACACTGCTAAATATCTTCTGAAAGCAACTGATTTATCTATTGAAGATATCAGCCGCCAGACAGGATTTTCAGATTCTGTCTATTTCATTCAAGTATTTAAAAAAATAGAAGGTATAACACCTTCAAAATTTAGAAAAATGAAATTGTGATTTTCATGCTTTTATATCAGGCAATTTTTTAGGTTAAAGTATTTATTGTATTTGTACACACTCTCTTCAAGATTGGGAACTTTTACACTTTATTCTGTAGCTCCTGCAAATGTCTAAGCTGTACTTCACTTAATGTTCTTGGTTTCCCAATCTTGGACAGTTTTCTATTATTGCTGTTCTTCCCTCACTGTTTCTCCTGACAGGCAGCCCTTGTCGGCGCTGTGTCGTCCAATATTGGCGCTCAAATTGCTTTAAAAAGGTCTTGGCGGTTTATATCAGCTTGGACAGTCATTCAGTTGTACCGTCATTATCTAACAAAACGCCCTGCTTTCCCTTGGAACTTTAGTTCCATAGCCGCCATGTCATAAATTTTCCTAAAAACAGATTTTTTCTATCATGCTGGAAATTTTCGGTAGGAATCCTTATTTGTATGGTATTCTGTTTTCGTAAAGGAGAGATTTATCTATGAAAAACACAATTAAGCATACAGGAACGCTTAAAAGACCTCGTGTGGAAAAGGGAATGACCTTAGAACAACTGTCACAGCAGACAAAAATTCCTGCTTCCACGCTTGGCTCTTATGAATCTGATGATTATAAAGAAATACCCCATAGGAACATCATCGAATTAGCAAAATTCTATGAAGTATCAACAGATTATCTGCTTGGCATGACTGAAAACAG
>JAIEEY010000186.1 GCA_029067205.1 Lachnospiraceae bacterium | reverse complement strand
CACTTTTCCTTCTGTAGGATTCAGGAACCCGCATATGAGTTTTATAAGTGTTGTCTTCCCGGCGCCGTTTAAGCCAATCAGCGCAATCTTCTCACCTGGTTTGATTACTACATTAATCTTTTTCAAGGTGGGCTTTTCACTGCCCGGATAGGTGAATGATACATTGCGAAACTCCACTTTGACCGGATTCTTCCGCAGCTGCTCCATTGCTGTCTCGCCAATGCCTTCCCCGCGGTTCCAGTGGTCCTCCACCTCCAGAAATTCCCTGAGATAACTGATCGAAGCGCTGGTGTTGTTAAAGCTCATCACCTGGCGCAGCGTCCCTTCAAAATAGAGTGAAAATCCGCTCACCAAACCGACATAGAACACAAATTCTGCCGCTGTGATCTCACCGCCCGCGAGCATATACGCCAAAATTCCGAACGATGCCCCATCCATAATCAGCTGCAGAACAGCGTGCGACAGATTCCGGAACAGATACCAGTCATGGATAATGCCGTATATTCTGCCCATCTCTTTCAGGGACTCATCATATTTTTCCAGAAACCAGTCGATCAGATGATAGATGCGGATATCCTTTCCCGCCGCGCTGTCCGTCGCCTGCACTGTGATGTACTCCTCTTTTCTTGCTGAGAGCTGAAGTTCCTCGTAATACTGGGCGTGTTTCTTCCTCGCAATCGATAAGAACCACAGGCTGATACTGACACAAGCCGCAGTAACCAACATCAGAATAACACTTCTCTGCACCAGCAGAATTCCATAGATCACAACGCCTGACATCTGTGCCAGGAAAAGAGGCAGCGCCACCACCGCGTTTGCCACACCCTGCCCGAAGCGCGCCACACGCCATGCATTTCCGGATATTTTCTGAAATTCTTCGTCCTCCAGATAGTCATAGTCCACGTCCATGATCTTGTGGACAAATTTTCTGGCATAATAGCTGCTTATAATGCTTCCCTCAAAATCACAGTACTCAATCATTGCTTCCGAGGCGGCTTTGCAGATCCACATCGCCACACAGATCACAACGAGCTCCAGCATCAACGCCGGTATTTTGATCTGCATTGTCAGATCCGACACCAGTCTCGACGGCAGATAAGTTCCCAGCAGAGATGCCGCCACATTGGGAACAATCATCAGGATCTGTGCCCAGAAAAGCTTTTTGTCCCACTCTTTTGCCGACTTCATATTATAGATGAAATTGCTGACCAGACCATATTTTCGTCTCGATTTGTCGTCGAATACCTTGGACATGTATAGCATTGTATCGAATCCTCCATTCCTGCCTGTACGATTTCATTATGGTTTTAAGGAACTGTTCAAGAATAACATGTACACCTTGACTTGTCTCTTTCTCCAATTGCACAGGGCAAAAAGCCTCGCCGCAGCCCGCTACGCCTACGTTTTTTGACCAATTGATTTATCAATTTAACCTCGAAGAAATATCCTGCGCAAGTTACACATGTTAT
>JAIEEY010000185.1 GCA_029067205.1 Lachnospiraceae bacterium | reverse complement strand
CAACAAATGGAATACGATGACTTTATGCAAATTTTCAGTGCATACTACGTGCATATTTCGTGCTTTTTTCGGTATGTAAAATTAAGAATTGGTAAATATTTTAAATTTGCTCATTTATAGTTAAAGTTGTACACTGTGGCATATCTATGAGATTAAAAGTAATTTTGGTTTTCTTAAGAAACATAATATTTGCTAAACACTTTAAAATTGTCAGTGTCGGTATACTGGTATTGAATACGTGGTAAGATTGAATTGAACTTGATGAAAAATGTTGCATAGTTTCCTGTATTTTGCGGTGAGTTAAGTTTATGGGGAAAGGATATTAAAAGAAAAATAATAAGAGATCATAAATGTTTTTAACCCGATAGTGATACAGAAGGGCAGAAGGTGAAAATGAAAAAATTAGATTTTAAAAGCAAAAAGTGGGATAAAGAGTTAAGGAATCTGGAAGAGGTTATTAAAGGTACAAACGGTAAATTTGTAGAATTTCATAATTTAAGCGTGTTAGGTGATTTTAATACTTTACCAGATAAAAGAAAGTATTTAGGGTATCTTAGTGCATGTGTACTAAATTATTATTCAATTGCATGTGATTATTATATAATGAATAATTCGGACTATAGAGCGGTTGATTACATTTATCTGTCGGGCATATCAGGAATATTGGCGGACAGACTTGGAAAGGAGGCTGATCGGAATAAGTATCAATATAAGCGAATATCTGAAAACGAGTTGTCACTATATGAGCTGATTGCTACAGATGAGGCAGAGATTGATTTTTTCAAGGATAAAGACAGTGTTATATATCATATTTATTGTGGGAATTATGACAAAGCGGAATGCTTATTACAATCAATTGAGATGAATGATTCTATAGAGGAAGGGTGTTTGTATGATACAATTGAATATTTGAAAGCCATTTATATGGCAATTATAGCGAGGAACGAGGAGCTGTTTAATGAAGAACTGGCAAAGAGAATACGAAAATATAGAAAGAATATGGTAGGATATTCAACTATTATTGATGTAATATCAATTGCACTAATTAAAATGGCACGAAAAGCAGAAATTAATTATCATCTGGATGTGATAGAGATTCCAAAAATATTTTTTGATAAGAACTATCGGATTGATAAAGAAAAGTTAGAGCCTGTTTTTTATGAAGAGGCATTAGAAAAATGTAAATGAAACTCCTTGCAGCAGAGCTGCGAGGTATCAGCCCGAGACTCGCTTCGCTCGTCATTAGTTTGTTACGCAGCAGAGCTGCGGGGAATTAGACCCTGAGAGATTAAAAAGGAGATAAATTTATCCAAAAATCCCGGAAAATTTATACACAGGTCTAAAATACCCAGATTTTATGCGCCTATCCGCAATTCCTGTGTATAATTAGAAATTATACACAAGTTTTCTGCAAACCATTGATTTTACTATATATATCGTGTTTAATTTTTGCCATGTTCATATATATAATTTTAGTCACCAAAAAAATCTAAATATTGAAAATGCAACACTCTATTCAAAACACTAAGTATTAATTTTAAAATGACGCACGAAGAGGATAGCAAAAATTAATCACGTTATATATAGCAAAAATCAACCTGTGTATAATTTTTTCGGGAGATAAGGATTTATATAAGGCTTATAGTAACGACCCGATCAACGTCGTCACGGGCAGCCAGAAGATGGTCCAGACCGACATGGTCGTAAAAGATACCGTGGATACCTTCCGCCTGTACCGTACCTACCAGTCCGTCCACGAGAACAGGGGCGGGCTCCTGGGGAGCAGGTGGCACCTGAACGTGGGCAGCTGGCTCCATGTGAAGGAGGACAGGGCGACAGCAATACTGCCCGACATGCACCTCGAGCGCTTCACGAAGAAAGGGGACGAATGGGAAAATGACCACAACGGGGACAGGTCCGTCCGGTTAGAGGAGAACAGGGACGGATACTGCCTCACGGTCATGAAAGAGCGGAAGCAGTACTGCTACAGCCATGAGGGACAGCTGTCGCGCATCACCGACCGCAACGGCAACAGCATATGGATGCGCTACGCAGGGAAAACCCTGCTGGAGATGGCATTCCCGAGCGGGCAGTCACTAAAGTTCGGCTATGAGGACGGAAAGATATCCATGGTCGAGGATTCCATCGGGCGCAGGACCTGCTACCGCTATGACGGCGACCTGCTGACGGAGGTGGAGTACCCGAACCACGGGACAATCCATTACACCTATACACCGGAAGGCTACCTCGAGCAGGCAACGGACCAGAACGGCAATACCTATGTACATAACTACTACGACATGGACGGACGCGTGACGCGCCAGACCTTATCAAACGGACAGGAGTACATCATCCTCTATGATGACGCGCTGCGCGTCAACACATTCCTGACGCCGTCGAACGGAAGCCGCAGGGAGTACCACTATAACAAGGACGAACTCCTGATAAAAACGGTATACACGGACGGGACAGCAGAAGTGCTGGGCTATGACCAGTACAGGAACAGGAACTATGTGAAGGACCGCATGGGCGGTGAGCTGCGCAGCCGGTATGATATTTATGGGAACTTATTGGAAGAGAAGCTGCCAAACGGACTCATAACGCAGTTTGCCTATGACGGTGACAATAACCTCATCCGCCAGTGGGACAATGCGGACAGGGACCAGGAGATGTCCTATGACAGCCATGGCAACCAGATCCGCATCCGTACCCTGATTGATGGGGACACATGGAAAGAGACAAAGTACGCCTATGACAAAAATGGACATATTATCTCCGCGGAAGATGCAGAAGGGAATAAAGTACAGTTCACATACAAGAACAATGAAGGCGGCATGGCATCGGTTACAACGGCAGAGGGCATTACAGTACACTTCACCTATGATGCGGCAGGACGG
>JAIEEY010000184.1 GCA_029067205.1 Lachnospiraceae bacterium | reverse complement strand
ACTTTTTTAACATATCTTTGTATAGTATAAAAGTATGGCCAAATATATATGATGATAAAAATGTTGACTATAAGGCGTTAAGAGGAGACTGGGAAAATGTCGGAAATGCCATCAGAAGAGAATGCAGAAATTTTACAGCAAAACACTGATGAAGAAAAGCATTTAGATGGGGAGTTGGAAGCACAAAGTAGAGAAGTAGAAATAATACGTCGAGAAATGAGACAAGTAGTCAGTGAGTTTAGTGGTCCATTACCTCCACCAAATATTATAAAAGGATATGAGGACATATTGCCAGGATCTGCAGAGAGAATTTTAGCGATGGCAGAAAAACAATCAGAACACAGGCAATTTATGGAGCGTAAGATGATTGCTACAGAGTCAAGAGACGGCTTTTTAGGTGTGATATCTCTAGTGCAGTATTTGGAGCAGCAGGAATAGGATCTATAGTAGGACCATTTTTGAAAATCAGAAGAAAAGAAGGAACTGAAAAAAAAGATGAGAGCGAAAAAGAAGAGTGAAGAAAAGTATTAAAATATGTTTTAGAAAAAGTGCAACAAACGGGTTGCACTTTTTTGTGCGTTATGATAATATGTATTGCAGTGGCGTACAAATGTCTTTGCTGAAAGAACAATAAAACGAGGAGCAGATGGAAGATGGAAGAGGCAACAGCTTATTATGTTGTGAAAAAAAGGGCTTTACCGGAGGTATTGTTAAAAGTAGTTGAGGTAAACAGACTTTTGGAGACACAAAAAGTGTCATCAGTACAGGAAGCAGTTGAGCATGTGGGTATCAGCAGAAGTTCTTATTATAAGTACAAAGAGGACATTTTTCCATTTCATGATTCTACGCAAGGAAAGACGCTTACACTGGCGTGCAGGATGGATGATGAGCCAGGACTTTTGTCGGATGTGTTGAAGGTGGTGGCGGATTTTCATGCCAATATACTGACGATACACCAGACGATACCGATTAATGGAATCGCATCGTTGTCGCTTAGTATTCAAATCCTAGATGCATCTAGTGATATGTCCGAGATGGTGTCCGAAATGGAGGAAATAAGCGGAGTGCATAATGTAAAGGTTCTTGGAAGAGAATAAATAGAATGACGTAGGAGGGCAAGGAAAAATGACAAAGGTAGCTATATTAGGATATGGAACAGTTGGAAGTGGTGTGTATGAGGTCCTTAAAAAAAATAAGGAAGTCATCACCAACAAGCTCGGCAATGAGATACAGGTTAAGTATGTGCTTGATTTGAGAGAGTTTGAGGGTGATCCCGTGCAAGAAGTGCTGGTTCATGATGTTGATACAATCATCAATGATGCAGAGGTAGCGGTCATATGTGAGACGATGGGGGGTGAACACCCGGCATATGAGTTCACAAGGCGTGCGCTGGAGAGCGGTAAGAGCGTATGTACCTCCAACAAAGAACTTGTGGAGAAGCATGGTCCGGAGTTGATACAGATTGCAAAGGAGCACAAGTGCAGTTACATGTTTGAGGCGAGTGTCGGTGGAGGTATTCCAATCATCAGACCGCTCCGGACATCGCTTGCACAGGAGGAAATCCTTTCGATTACAGGTATTCTGAATGGCACGACCAACTATATACTGACCAAGATGGAGACAGAAGGACTTGCATTCAAGGATGTATTGGCGAGGGCACAGGAAAAGGGCTATGCGGAGAAAAATCCAGACGCAGATATATTGGGATTTGATGCGTGCAGGAAGATTGCAATCCTCACATCACTTGCATATGGTAAAAAGGTGAATTTTGAAGATATTACCACAGAGGGGATAACAGCGATCACAGATGTTGATTTTTCATATGCGAAGAAAATGGGGGCGACGATCAAGCTTTTTGCAAAGAGCATCAAGAAAGGTGATAAGTATTACGCACTTGTAGCTCCGTTTATCGTAAAACCTGAAAATCCCCTTTATGCAGTCAAAGGTGTATTTAATGCCATTCTTGTGAACTGTAATATGGGTGGTGAGACGATGTACTACGGCAAGGGTGCAGGAAAGCTTGCGACAGCGAGTGCGGTTGTGGCAGATGTTCTTGACTGTTCAAGACATATCGGCAAGCACCTTGATATCAAGTGGGAGAATCAGAAACTTGAGATTTCCCCAATTGACGGTGCGGTTAGGAGATTTTTTGTGCGCGTGCCTTTGACTGATGAGAAGCAGATCAAAGATGTATTTGGTGAAGTCGAGATGTATACAAATGTAGCTGACGGCGAATGCGGATTTGTTACGGAAGAGATGACGGAGGCGGAGTATAAAGATAAGGCAGTTCAATTTGGCAGCATATTGTCAATGATCAGAGTGGATTAACAGATACGAATAACGTAACACTGGCTGTGTTTTTTGAATATGAATATATTAGGAACTGTTCAGAAATAGATAGAACAGAATGCATAGGTTATTTTTGAACAGTTTCTAAAGATATGCAATGTGATATATCGTAACTGTTTAGGATAGGCCTGTGCGTTTGCCGTACAGACCCTGCAAAAATGCAGATAGTATCAAGCAGCAGAATAGGGTTCTGATATCCACGAAGTGGTCTTTGAATGGCTTGATGCCAGCAGCTATGAAGGTAATGAATAGTTATATTATACTTTGATTTCGGGAAAGGGATTGTGTGAAATGAGTAAGAAGGTAGTTAAATTTGGCGGAAGCTCACTGGCGAGCGCGGAGCAGTTTGTGAAGGTTGGAAATATCATTCATGCGGATGATGACAGAAAGTTTGTTGTTCCGTCAGCGCCAGGAAAACGGTTTGACAAGGATACAAAGGTTACGGATATGCTCTATGCATGTTATGCACTGGCAGAGAGAGACCATAATTTTAATGCAGAGATGGCTCAGATTGAGAAGCGGTATCAGGAGATTATCGACGGTTTGAAGCTTGACCTTGATCTTTCGTCAGAATTTGACAGGATTATTGATAATTTCAAGAGAAAGGCAGGCTCAAATTATGCAGCCAGCCGCGGTGAATATTTGAATGGTATCATCATGGCGAACTATCTCGGTTATGAGTTTGTCGATCCGGCAGAGGCAGTCCGCTTTCATGAGGATGGGGTGTTTGATGCCAATTTGACGCAGGAACTTTTGTCGAAGAGACTTGAAGGTGTGGAGAGAGCGGTTATTCCGGGATTTTACGGCGCGATGGAGAATGGAACGGTCGTGACATTTTCAAGAGGAGGTTCTGACATCACAGGTTCCATCGTGGCGAAAGCGATACAGGCTGATGTGTATGAGAACTGGACTGACGTGTCTGGTATTTTGATTGCCGATCCGCGCATTATTGACAATCCTGAGGGGATTGATATCATTACCTACGGTGAGCTGAGGGAGCTTTCTTATATGGGATTTAACGTTCTTCACGAGGATGCCATATTCCCTGTAAGAAAAGAAGGGATTCCAATCAATATTAGAAACACAAATCAGCCCGAGGACGAGGGAACTTGGATTGTTGGCAATACGTGTAAGAAGGCAAAATATACGATCACAGGCATTGCGGGTAAGAAGGGCTTTGCTTCCATCAATATTGAGAAGGACATGATGAATGCAGAGATCGGTTTTGGCAGAAAGGTACTTCAGGTGTTTGAGGAGTATGACATTTCCTTTGAACATATGCCGTCGGGGATTGATACACTGAATGTGATGGTTCATCAGTCTGAGTTTGTCGATAAGGAGCAGAATATCCTTTCAGGTATAAACAAGGCAGTAAATCCCGATCATATTGAGATTCAATCAGACCTTGCACTGATAGCTGTCGTGGGACGCTGCATGAAGTCACAGAGAGGTACAGTGGGCAGAATCTTCGCCGCATTGGCGCACGCAAATATCAATGTCAGAATGATCGATCAGGGTTCGAGTGAACAAAATGTTATTATCGGAGTTGCAAACGAGGATTTTGAGACAGCGATCAAGGCGATCTATACAATTTTTGTGGATACAAAGATTTGATTGGGCAAATAAATAATCAATATCATGCAAAGCAGGGTCATATCTGTCGTTGAGTGGCAGATATGGGCTTGTTTTTTATGCACAGGGGCGTATCAGTTCCATACTCGATTTCGATAGATTATAATGTTGTTTATGAGATAAAAACGGAGGAGAACGAATGAGTACTAAAGTAAGCGCAGAGACGCAGGAAAACAAAATGGGCGTTATGCCTGTCAATAAGTTACTTTTAAATATGTCACTGCCAATGATGGTCTCCATGCTGG
>JAIEEY010000183.1 GCA_029067205.1 Lachnospiraceae bacterium | reverse complement strand
TAAACCTGAAGCTATGGGGTTGACCTAAAGGTTTCGCCTTAAGGCGAGGGTTTTAACCCCATTATACAGACAATAATCTTTGGCGTTCTGTCGCATCCGCAAACAATATCGTAAAGATCAGCCTCATACAACTGCATGAGTGCAAACAGCGCATCCGATGGCGGATAGCTCTTGCCTGCCTCATATTTGTAGATCGCCTGAACCGAACCCAGCTGAAGATACCTTCGCACCTCGTCCACTGTGAGTTTTTTCGCCTTGCGCAGACGCTTTAAATTACTCCCGATCAATTCTGCATCATATTCTGGTCTGTTTATCATTTTTATACCCCCACATATTCCTGTACGCATACTTATTAATAGTTTGAAAGCGAACTTCTTTCAAACTTATACCCCTCACGTGTCCTGGCACGCATACCAATCAATAGTTTGAAAGCGAACTTCTTTCAAACTTTCTCCCCCATGTCCAACACGTTTCTGCTTCCCGCAACTTTTTTGCCCATCCGGACATCCCATAACAATTTAAACCACTGTCTTCAATATCTGATAAATCGCAGTACCATTCCTGCGCCCAAACAGATGCAGGGAACCTGTGTATAATTGTCTGGGCGCTGCATTTTGATTATCCTCAGCATACACAAAAATCCGAGAGATCATATGCTCGTATTCTGTTCCGAGAAACGCTGTATTAAGTCTGTTTTTCAAGGAATTACGCTCTGTGTATCTTGCATGCTCCACAGCGATATCCAGCATCCTTGACCTGTCCTGCAGCTCCTGACGCCGTGCATAGTTCTCTGCGGAATTCAGTGCCATTAATCCATTTTCAATATTTGACGCAATAACAACATTCGTCTTTCCCGCTCCTTCTTTAAGCTGAAAGAAATCTGTAACCGCCTTAAATCCCTTGTCGTTACTTACAATCACAATCTGTGTCTCCCCGCTCTGGCTGAGCACACCACATTCGGAGGCTATATAAAAGTCCAGTGCATTCTTGCCTGTGTTTGCCAGTTTATAGATCCGAAAATCACACTCCGTCTGCTTGATTGCATCCATATACTCTGCCCTGATTTTGCCACAACACTGACTGTAAAAAATATATAAAATGTCCTCCGTATCAAGATACTCTGCTCCCTTAAGACCATGTGCTCCCCAGACATTCTCATAATCGACCAAAACTGCTGCCATCTGCCGCATCCCCCTCTTCGTATCGCTCTTATAAAAGTTACTACTTTTATTATATCAGAAGAGATCAGGCAAGTCATTGACGGCATAGTTGAAAATTAGTTGTAATATTCTTTCTTTTTGATTATCTTTGATACACTTATTGCAACATGTCCAAAAATGTGCTACATTACTATAATAGACAAAAATCCATAGATTGATGCATATGTAAGAATATGTAACACTTTTCTAATCGACAGCTTCATATGTATAAACAAGTGTTTACGTAACACTGATGAATATGTAATCATGACAATTAGAGAAAAATTTAAAAAAGAAAGGAAGAGAACAATGAAAAAGAAACATCATATGAAAGCAGGATATTTTGCAGTCAATGTATTATGTCTGTCTTTGCTTTTGGGAGGCTGCACAGGAAAGCAGCACAACGATACTGCAAAAGATACCGTGAATCAGGCAGATACAGACAATGCGGTAAGGAACGCCACTAATCAGGCATCCGAGGACACTTCAGAGCCAAAGAGCACAGCAGAGTCAGAATCAGAGTCAGAATATGACCTGGAAGAAATGCAGTTTATCAAGTATAACATCTACGTTGAGATGAACAACTATATGGTCGAAATGCTGGATATTCTGGACGATTATTATAGCGTGGTGGAGTATGCAGATGAATTTGCCTTTGTGGCAGACAGTGAATATACCTATAAGTATGGTATACACTCGCTGAACAGCTCGATCATAGATGATGCAGTGTATGTTGCTGCTATGGATCCTTCCTTTGATAAATTGGATGAACTGACTTTGCAGATTGCCGATCCGATGCGGAACTTGATGGATACCTTTTCTGATATTGATCATTCCTATGATTTTGCGGACAACCAGTATGCAAAGGCAAAAGAATTTCATACGGTCATTCAGGCAAATGCGGAAACTTTTGGGGAATTGTCCTATGAATTTATGGATGAAGTGTCCATAATGTGTGCTGAACAGATTGTCATTGACGAACAGCGAATGCTTGATGAAGGAATGCTGATCACATACAACTGCAGCCATATGATCTCAGTTACACAAGCCTTGCTGAATGAATGCTATGCACAGGACGTATACGATGACAATATCACAGAACTTGATCTAACCAACATCAGACCTCTTTACGATGAACTGGCTGCCACCGTCGCAGCTTACGAAGAAGCCGTAAGTGACAAAAATCAGCTAATGAAAGAATCCTTATCTAACAGCACACCTTTCTCGGGACTTCCCAACAGCCTACTGCAATCCGTAGAATGGATGATCAAGCAGGTAGAAAGCCAGAAACCGATCGAGGATCCAGGACGGGAATACCTGGGCGGCATCATTCATATAGAAGAGGTCTTGTCCAGTGTTATTGACCGTTATAATACTATATTTGCAGAATAGGGTTTACAGCATTAGCATACACACTAAGGAACTGTTTAAAAAGGGGAAACTTCCCCTTTTTTCACTTGCGCCGAATCGGATGTCGGATCACGGTCTTTAATTTGTCGGGAGCAGTCCGTCTCGCGTCACTCAGATAAATCTCATGATGAAGCCTCTTGCCATTTATATCAAGCCGATACCCTTGTTCTATCATAAAATCATGCATCATTTTGACGGTTTCCGGTTCGCTGTCATAAGAGCCAATATGCATACACTGAACACACAATCCTTCATCATATGCCCAGAACTCCACCTTTGAAAAATCCTCATGCTTCTTCGTTTCCGCTTCTTTAACTGACCAGTCAAAATCCTCCTTTGTCACAAAATCCGGCAGCCTGATGACTGAGATAAAATGAAAGTCTTCCTTGTGCGCATAGTCAATTTTTTGTATACCCTGCTGCCACCAAAATCCCTCCAATGGCGGAACCACATAATCAAAATACCCTTCAATCTGATGACTGCCCTTCTTGCTCATTTTGATCGTAAAGGCAATCGCATACAACAGTCCGATTGATTCCTTATATTCGCTGCCCTCGATATTTGGATCACCTTTTCCGCGGACTGCAATATAATTCATGGCAGGTACTTCAATGATGCCTGGTTTGTTCTTCGGCATATAAAATTCCTTGTACTCCTTCTTATAATCAAATGCCATATTTATCCCTCCTGCATGCTTCGGCACACGTACCAATCAATCGTTTGAAAGTAACCTTCATTCAAACTTTTCTTCCTCCATATAATTTCTTCTCATGCGCTCGATATTCTCCCTCATTTCAGCGCGGATTTCCTTTGGCTCCAGCAGTTTTACTTTATCGCGGAAGGACAACAACCATGTGATCAGTTTATCCTTATCCGTATAATCCGCCTGAAACAACAGGCTCCCATCCTCCTGCACTGTAAAACAGTATGGTCCGAACTCCTCGACCAGCCTCCATTTACACTCCCGCTCAAAGAGCGCTTTCACGACAATGCCGCCAGGAAAAATCTGCTCTTTGCCCAAGTCCGGCATGGGTGCCTGCCTTTTGGAAAAAGTATTCTCGGATCGTTTCACTTGATCCATTCGGTTTAATTTAAACAGCCGAAAATCCTCTCTTTTTTTGCACCAGCCCCACAAATACCAGCTTGACCACCGGAAAATCAGATAATAGGGTTCTACGCATCTTTCTGACTCACCCTTCGGGGAATAATAGAGAAATTCCAGTTCACTTTCTTTGTCGATGGACGTGCGGATCAGCTCAATCTTTGACGCCAGCGAATCCTTGTACCACGAAGACAGATCGATCAGTACGGACTGATTTCCAACCATAAAATCCGAGGAGTCGACTGACAGCTTTTCCATCAGTTTTCCATAACGGTTGGTTTCGTTCACGCTGTCCAGGCTACGGATTCCCGCGATGATATCCTGCATCTCTGCACTTGTCAACAGTGTTCTATCCATCTTGTAATGATCCATAATAGAAATACCGCCGTTGACTCCCTGCCTTGTCATGATTGGAATTCCAGCCTTGCACAAGTCTTCGATATCCCTGTTAATGGTTCTTCTGGACACCTCAAACTGTTCCGCAAGACAGGGGGCTGTGACGGTGTCCTTTTGCAATAATATGGATAAGATTCCAATCTGCCTGTCTATTTTCATCGTTCAGTGCCTTCCCCTTCCATCATAAAGTTGATCTTCCCAAATTTCATTTGTCAGCATACAGAAATTATAACACAGAAAACATGTCAACTGTGTGTCTGGTTTAAAATTTTTCTTATACATGTTCCATCTCTGTTACTGTTCACTTGTCCATCAAAGTAGTGGAGATTATTCGCCAAAATGCAAAAGCATTCGCTTTTTCCCTTTAGCATTTTGTGTGCAAAAATGCTGCTGTTTACGCCTACAATAAACAAAATTATACCAAAATCAGATGGGGCGTGAACAGTAACCCATCTCTGTATGATCGAGAGAGGGGAATATCTTAGTCCGCCAAAAATAGGGCATACAACGGAAAGACAATCAACATAAACGACACAACTGTCATTTTTATCGCATGATACCGATAGGATTTTCCCGTGATCCCATTCTTTTTTATTCTAATCTTATCATACTTTTGATAATGGTATACCACAAAGATAATCACTGCCAACACTGCAATTCCATGCTCCAACATATAAAGATACTCTTGCAATGCTCCCCACCATGTTCCTATCGTCCACGAAAAATTATTATACTCTGCTGCCATGTATGCAACATTAAAAGCCAGTGCAACCCCTATTAATATATATCCAAAATAAACGCTCTTATCTACAATTCTGTCATAGACCAATTGGATCATCTTCATACAAAGCAGCAAAACTGTCAGCATTACCGCCCAGGCAACAACAATTCGAAGCCCTTCCCCGTTTTCAAGACCAAAGCATATCACATAAAATATCAGCCTGCCGATCCACATACACACAACACTTTTTGCAAAATAATATGGTGTTTCTAATCTAAAATGATTAACCGCCCAGAATAAAACTGTCGGCACAATTGACAACACCACCGTTTCCGTGAAAAACTCATATCTGCTGCTTACACTCAGCAAAAAGACTTCCACAAAACACAAAGCTCCCCCTGTTATCACCCATAAAAAAAATTTCTTTTGTTCTCTCAATACAAATCCACTTCCAATACAATCTATATAAACAAATTTATATAGATATCAATATTTTTACGCTCTTATCATATCACATATGGAACTCTGATACAATCGTTACAATTCACACCTCAATGTCATTTAGTTAAGCAAGTGCATTAAAAATGCCTTATTTATGAGCTTTTCGGGTTCTTTCGTAGGCTATTTTT
>JAIEEY010000182.1 GCA_029067205.1 Lachnospiraceae bacterium | reverse complement strand
AGGGGGCACACTTTACTTAGGTAAAGTGGATAAATAAGTTTGCCCTATACAGAATAAATTACATTGCCCTACGACATGGTGATATTTCCTGATCGCGTTTTTGGGAGAAATGATTTTTATTAGGGATGGCTTGAAAACCTTGATAAATAGGGATTTTATGACCATTGATGTTTTTGGGATTTTCCCAAAATGCAAAATCTAACTTCCCAAAAACAACTATTTTTCATTTTTGGGAAGTGTTTTTGGGAAAATGATAACAGGCTTGAAATCTTTGTAAATAGTGGATTTTGAGAATTTCACTTTCCCTAAAATGAAAGCCCAATTCCCCAAAAGTGTGCTGATTTCATTTTTGGGAATTGTTTTTGGGAGCTGTTTTTGGGAAAAACGCAGGATGTTCCCATATGGGAGGTTTTGTAAGTATGAGGAAAAAGAACTTTAAAGGGCGATGCGAAAAGCGGATGATCAGAAAGTGTGAGGAGGTATGCAGGACTTATGATGCCATTCAGTATGCTTATGCCGATCTGTTACAAGAGAGTGACGAGATCAAGGAGATCAGGTGTAATGTTTTACTGGATGGGCTTGATGTGGGAGAGTATACATCGGATTTTGTCTGTACAAAAGTTGACGGTGATCTGATGGTGCGGGAATGTGTATTCCGTAAATTACTGATGAAACCATTGACGGTAAAACTGTTGGATGCTTCAAGGGAGTACTGGATTCGACATGGGGTTACAGATTGGGGGTTGGTCATTGATGAAGAAGTATGATCTGCTCCGTTCTGGTGACAGTATTGTCCGAGTGTTGGAGATTCAGGAAAACCGGATTCTGATCATGGACTGTATTAAACAGATCATGCCAGTATGGGCGGAATCCGAATCATTGAGATCTTATTCTGAGTATAGTGATGATGAACTGTCTGATGTTACAGGATTTACTATTGCTGATGTTGATGCTTTGGATGCAGACCAGAGAAGGGTTATGTATGAACGGTATACAATGATTGCACCTATTCTATCTTTCATTGCAGATGAGAGAGTGAGATCACGGTTGATATGTTCTACAGCAAAAGAGTATAAGGTATCCAAGCAGACTGTCAGAAATTATCTTTGTCGCTATTTGGTTCATATGGAGATAACAGCTCTTGCTCCGAAAAAGCGTCAGGAGGAACGGGAACTGACTCAGGATGAGAAACATATGCGTTGGGCGTTGAACAAGTTTTTCTATACCACAAAAAAGCAGTCCCTTATGACCGCCTATACAATGATGCTCAAAGAGAAGTACTGTGATGTCATGGGTGTGCTGGCAGGAGAATATCCTTCATTTTATCAGTTCCGTTATTTCTACCGTAAGACAAGGAAGTTGCAGAATTTCTATATTTCTAGGGATGGATTGAAAAACTACCAGCGGAATAACCGTCCCCTTACAGGTGAAGGGGTACAGGAGTTTGCTCCGAGTGTTGGTATAGGGATGCTGGATGCTACAGTGTGCGATATCTATCTTGTCAATGATGCAGGCAGTTTGGTTGGCAGGCCGATCCTGACAGCCTGTATTGATGCTTATAGCAGTCTGTGTTGTGGATATTCACTGTCATGGGAAGGTGGGGTATACAGCCTTCGGGGACTGATGCTGAATATCATTACAGATAAAGTGTTATGGTGTCGGAAGTTTGGTATCTCCATTCAATCAGGAGATTGGGATTGTGATAAGCTTCCAGCTACGTTTGTTACCGATATGGGGAGAGAATATAAATCGGAGAAATTTGAGCAGATCGCAGAGTTGGGTGTTACTGTGGTCAATCTTCCATCCTACAGGCCGGAACTGAAAGGACAGGTAGAGAAGTTCTTTGACCTGATACAGGATTCATACAAGAAACATCTGAAGGGAAAAGGTGTGATAGAGCCTGATTATCAGGAACGGGGAGCACATGATTACCGCAAGGATGCCCGTCTGACCATGAAAGACTTTGAGAAGATCATCCTTCATTGCATCATTTACTATAACTCCCAACGGATTATAGAGAATTTTCCCTATACTGAATCTATGATAGCTGCCAAAGTGAAGCCCTGTGCATCCTGTATCTGGGAATGGGGGAAGTCGCAGATGGGGGCTAACCTGATAAATGTAGGGAGCAGGGAGCTGATACTGACGCTGCTGCCAAGAACTACAGGAAGATTTGACAGGACAGGTCTGAAAGTAAACAAGTTACGGTATCACTGTGAGGGATATACAGAGCAGTATCTGTCCGGCGGCAATGTGACCGTGGCTTACAATCCAGAAGATGTGACTTCTGTATGGTTACTGGAAAATGGTTCATATGTGGAATTTGTATTGATAGAGTCTCGATATAAGGGGAAAGACCTTGCAGGAGTACAGGAGTTGCAGGACAGTCAGAAGACGATTATAAAAAGTGCAGAGAAGGATAATCTGCAGGCTCAAATTAATCTGGCACAGCATATTGAGGCGATTGCGGGCAGTGTCAGTGGTCATATGGATGTCCGCATGAAGAATATCCGCACCACGAGGAAAAGGGAGCAGGACATACACCATCAGGATTACATGAAGGAGGAAAAGAGTCATGGGTGATCTCACAAATATAATTCAAGCAATACCGCCAATGAAGTCAGGAAGTGAATTGTTATCTGAGCTGGAGGTGTTACCGGAATATGATGATGCCATCCGTACTGCTGATGTTCCTGTGCGTCTCGTGGCACTCTCCGACATCTACAGGATATATGTACCATCCCAGATGTCATTGGAGATCTATAGCAAACTGTATCTGGCTTTGCTTCGGTCATTGCAGAAGAAAGATACAAAATTGGCTGTACAGCAGCGGAATCAGAACTATAAAGCCACTATGCAGCAGGAGTACAGCGGCATCATGGGTGGTTCTGACAGCTTTACGATCATCGGTGCGTCTGGTATTGGCAAGAGTTCAGCTATCAGCAGGGCAATTACTTTGATCACCGAGAATAGGGTGATTGAAGTAGGTGATCCATATACGAAGATAATTCCCTGTATCTGTGTCCAGTGTCCCTTTGATTCCTCTGTAAAAGGACTGCTGTTGGAAATCCTTAGGAAAGTAGATGAAGTCATAGACAGTAAATATTATCAGAATGCGTTACGGGCCAGAACGACAACAGATATGCTGATCGGGAGCGTAAGCCAGGTAGCATTGAACCATATCGGACTGCTGGTAGTGGACGAGATCCAGAATGTATGCAACAGCAGGAATGGCAGGAGTCTTGTTGGTATGCTTACCCAGCTAATCAATAACAGTGGTATATCGATCTGTATGGTGGGTACTCCTGAGAGTGCTGTATTCTTTGAACAGGCTGTGCAGCTTGCACGAAGGTCGCTGGGGTTACGGTATGACGTGATGGAGTATGGAGCAGATTTCAGGACATTTTGCGAGACTGTATTTTCATATCAGTATGTGAAGCAGAAAACGGAGATCACTGATGCAGTCATGGAATGGCTTTATGAACATACTTCGGGAAATATATCGGTGGTGGTCTCCCTTATCCATGATGCACAGGAGATTGCCATTCTCAATGGTAAAGAAGTTCTGGATATGGAATCATTAAATGAAGCGTATCAGCAACGTCTGTCTATGCTACATGGGTTTATTCATCCTGAACAGAAAAAGCAGACATCTAAGCCCAAAAGAAAAGTATCTGTTAAGGCTGTAAAAGATTGTGAAAAAGATGGATATGATGGAGAATTTACAATTGCTAGTCTGGTAGCTGATGCTAGGGATAAAGATATGGATATAGTGAAGCTATTGAAAGAGCATATGACAGTCGTGGAGGTGGCAGTATGATTGCGTATTTACCGACTATTTATCCTGATGAACTGGTATATAGCTGGTTTTGCAGGTACTATGTCCATTCGGGCTGTTTTTCGCACAAGATGGCACTGCAGGAATTATACTGCAAAAGGTCAGACAATCCAAGCAAGGAATTTATCGGAAATCTTAATCCAGAAGCAAGGGAGCAGATTGATAAAATGTATCCTTTGGACAAGCTGGTTCTGGATCATACCATGTATCCCCAGTATGCGCGGTTTATTCCATTAGAGAGAAAGAAAACGGCATTATACCATTTAGGCCATGATCCCTGTGATATCCATCATTTGTTTCCTGTCCTTCCCAGAGGCGAAGGAGAACGATATCTGCGGTTCTGTCCATTATGTGTTAGAGAGGACAGGGATATTTATGGTGAAGCCTATTGGCATAGGAGGCATCAGATACGAAATATGCGTATATGTACAAAGCATAAGTGTATGCTTATGGAATCAAGTGTGCCTGCAAAGAGTGAACAGAGTTTTACGTTCTGTCCTGCAGAAAATTATACATACAATAGTGATGTAGTCTATGAAAATGATTCATTGATGATCCGGTTTGTAGAATATTTGGATTCAATATTTGATGCACCTATGGATTTTGATAATGATATTTCAATAAGCTCTATCCTGTATGATGGAATGAGCAGGACGAAATATTTGAAACCGTCTGGCCGGAGCAGATATACAAAGATGCTTGCTGACGATATGAATGAATTTTACAGGGGAATGGGCATATGTAGCATAGCAAGTATGTATCAGATTCAGAGGGCTTTGTTAGAGGGCGGGGCTGATTTTTCGGTTATCTGCCAGATAGCTTTTTTCTTAGGGATGAAGCCAGAGGAATTAACAGCACCGTCCCTGACAGTAGAGCAGATTAATCGGGAAAAGGATAGTCATTACATGAAAGATGCCGCTCCTGTGGATTGGGAACTGCTGGATATGGAAACGGCTCCTGTATTAGAAAAGTTTGCCAAGGATGTATATGATGGAACAGCTAGCGAGAGTGGCAGACCAGAACGAGTATCAGAGAAGCTTGTGTACCGTGAAATGAATCTGCTGGGACATCAGCTTGAAAATATGCCAAGGTGTAAGGCTATCTTTGAGAGGTATACAGAATCATATCCTGAAAGCTGGGCGAGAAAGATTATATGGGCGTATAAAAAATTGAAAGAAAGTGGTGAGGTTTTTTACTGGTCAGATATCAGGAAGATTTCGGGAGTGAAAAAGAAGAATTTTCAATTGACAATTCCCTATTTGACAAAATATACGGATGCTGATATGGTTGGTCAGATTATGGCTTTGGTTATAGAGTAACAGTTTTGGGTGATCTGGCTAATGCAATTGCGAAAGGAAATGAATAATGTTAGCGGAAATATTAATCAGATAGTGAAAAAATAATAATTTCCACATTTGCAGAGAAGGTGATAAAATAAATTTGAAGGCAGAAGTGGATGAAATATTATTATCGAGAATTATGGTAACACAGATAAATATTGGAGGGAAGTTTTATGGGTTTGGAACGAGTTTATTCTTGTGCAGAAGACATTGCCATGCGGCTTAAAGAATATAGAAAATATGGAAAAGCATCACTGATGGTCGGTGCCGGATTTTCTAAAAATGCAAAG
>JAIEEY010000181.1 GCA_029067205.1 Lachnospiraceae bacterium | reverse complement strand
CAAAAACTTCTTTTAAGTTTGATAGGGGAAGTCTGCGCTTTTTTGGCTATCCGGAAGGTTATGTTTCACAGTAAAAATTCCGTGGTTTATTGAGCTTACGGTATTGTGCAGGGGTCATACCTGTTTCTTTCTTAAACAAGACGCCGAAATGACTTTGATTCTGAAAACACAGTGATTGTGCAATCGAAGAAATATCGAAATCGGAGTATTTTAATAAATTCTTTGCGGCGTTTAAACGCTCACACGTAATATAGTGTTTTAGTGTGCAAGACTCATGTTGCCTGAAAAGGGTTCCAAGATATGCCGGGGTTAATCCGACATAATCAGCAATATCCGGGATGGAGAATGGCTTCCGGAGATGTATGGAAATAAAATATTTGCATTTTTCTATATACATGGAAGAAGCGGCAATACTGCGTGCTTTTTTTACAGCAGCAGTGAATGTGCGGTTACATTCATGCATTACATTGTTATAGTTCTCTAAAGATGGTTTAGCGGAAAGTTTTTGGAGGAGTAAATCCGAGATATCATATGCGTCATATGGGTTTACGCCACCTTCAATGGCGGCGCGTGTATATAGAGTAATCTGGGTGACGATAAGATATTCATTCTGCTTTAAGTCATTGTATGCCAGCTTGCCGTGAGAATAACCGGAAATAGTCATTTGATCCGCAATCAGTTTTTCAAGTGCATCCAGATCCCCGTCCCGGACATATTCATACATGCGTTGTTCATATAGGTAAGGTAAATGTGGCTCTGCTTCTGAACGATAATTCTGTCGGACATACGTTGATATATTTGAGGAATCTTCCGATTCTGCTGAAGTATCTGTAGAAAGAACAGAATCTGGTACATCAGCCGCAGATTGCAGATTACCATATATCACATAATTGATGAGGGATATCAGTGTCATGGCTTCTTTTGGGGAAGCATGATGTATATGATAGTTTTGGAAGTCATGCATATGATGTTTTTTCATATAGGTATGAAGGTCTGTATTTGTAAGGGTGTTATAGGCAAGAGGTCCCAAGATACAGGTGATATTACTTTTGTATTTCTGTGTGCAATAATATATAGAATGAGTCTCTTCCTGAATAGAGGGGGAAGTTGAGGCGTTATCATGCAGCCACTGTGCAATCGAGGGATCATTGAGAAGTGGCTGTTCGATTTCGGATGGGAGGTTCAAGCTGACCGGAGTCTCTGCCCCAAACACCTGTCCATTAATGAAAAACAGAATAGGAATATGGGAGACGAAACGTAGGTCGAACAGTAAGCGGGCTACTTTTTGCGAAAAGGGATTGTTCAACGTATTTTCGGAAAGAATAGGTTCTTCGGCTGAGATGTTATCCATAAAGATTGCTCCTTCTTGTTTTTCTTGAATTAGCTTTCATTTTAGCAAGAAAATTCGAAAAAGTAAACAAAAAACCTAAAAAAGTGATATATGGTATAAATATTCAGGGATAAAATACATGCATAAAGTGTTAGAAGGGAGTGGAATCTAGAATCTTAATAAAAGGTTCAATCTGCAAACTTAAGGGGATCAAAAAATTATACAAACAGAAAGGAAGTATTACAATGGCTAAAGTAAAAAAAGAAAAAACTGGAATAGCAAGCATAACAATGGGTGGTATCGGAAATGTCATGAGTTATCTAATTGTATCAAATCTGACCTATTGTTTGACAGAAAGCGCAGCGATGGCAGCAGGTACTGTAGGCACCATATTTCTGGTGAGCCGTTTATTTGATGGTGTGACGGATTTAATTGCTGGTTATATCATTGACCACACAAATACAAAATGGGGTAAGGCTAGACCGTTTGATTTGGTCACAATTCCGTTATGGCTGTTTATTGTTTTATGCTTCAGTGTCCCAGGTCTCAGTAATGTTGGAAAGGTTATTTGGGTTGCAGTGACATATAACTTGAGCCAGTCAGTATGCTATACCCTTGTCAATGGTGCATACCCTGTTCGGTTGAAACGGAGTATTAAAGAAGAGCATTACGTTAAGGCGATGTCCATCGGTTCTTTTGCAAACACTATAGTTTCTCTTGCGGTCAGCATTCTGATGCCCGTTTTGATTGCTGTCTTTGAGGACATGTCGTTTGGCTGGACGATTATCTCATCTATTTATGCGGTTGTTGGTATATCCTTGACCCTGACCCAGTTCTTCACGCTGAAGGAACTGGATGCAGAAGAAGATGCAGAGCAGAAAACTATTTCTTCTGACAAACTGTCTGTGAAAGAATCTGTTCGGATTCTTTTTCAGAATCCCTATGTGTTTATTTCCGCGGCTGCTTTTATAATGCTTTCTGTCGTTAATAACTTAAGCGCAGTTGCAAACTACTATTTTACATACGTTATAGGTAATATTGCGCTTGCTTCCATCGTAGGTCTAATTTCTGTATTAGGCATGGGTTGTGTGTTGTTTCTTCCTGCTTTGCAGAAACGCATAGGTAGCCGGGGAGCGGTTGTCACGGGACTGGCTGCGCTTGCTGCTGGTAATTTTGCAAAAATAGTAATGCCCACAAATGTTTTATGGATTTCCATATGCACGGCAATTGCGTCTGGTGGTCAGGTTTTGGTCGGAGGTATGAGAAACATTATAAATATTGACTGCATGAACTACGGTAAACGTAAATCCGGCGTTGAGATGGAAGGGTTGTACGCTTGTGTTAATGGATTTGGAGATAAGATTGGATTAGGGCTGGGATCTTTCCTTGTCGGTTCCATTTTGGAACTTGGCGGTTATGACGGGCAGCTTGCCGTTCAGAGTGCATCTGCGATTGCTTCGATCAAGTTCGTTTATATTGGTGTACCGGCTATCTGTGCCGTAATTGGAATTATCCTCATCATGTTCTACAATGAGAAAGTTGTAAAAAACATTGAAAAAGTATAAAGGTATAGGTTTAGTAAATGGGAAGTGAATTATTAAGGATTGCGGAAGGTCTGCGCGGCCTTGCCAAAGCGGAGGGAGGAAGTAAGACAGCAGAGAAAGCACAGAATCAGGATGCGAAAAAACACAACCGGAAACACATCAGGAGCAGCCCGCCACGCTGGAGGGCATCCGTGCGCTGATGGTACAGAAGAATAGGGGGAAATTCTAATATCCATATAGAACAGATCATATGGAACTGTAAGATAAATAAATTTTTAAAAGAATAAAAAATATATAAAGAAAAAGTGACAAATGTCATGTGAAAAAGGTGATATATGTGAGATGAACATATACCATCTTTTTTTTATAATGAATTTGACAATAAGGAACTGATAATAAATCAATCATAACTACAAGGTATTTCTAATCAGTTCATGGGAACAGATCTCAAAACAAAAACAATAATTTGAAGGTGAGGTGCAAAGATGAAGTATGTTTTATTAGTAAGTCATGGAATGATGGCTCCGGGATTGCATAATGCATTGGCAATGCTTGCGGGGGAAGGCAGGGAGGATATTTTATCCACGAGTCTGGAAAATGGAATGAGTTCTACAGTGTATGCGGAAAATGTAAGGAACTGTATTTCAAAGATTACAGATGATGACGAAATCTTGTTATTCGGAGATTTGGTAGGCGGTTCTCCGTTGACGACAGCGACCAATGTGATCGCAGAAAAGAACTTGTTGGGAAAAACGGTTGTGATCGGTGGCATGAATCTCCCGTTGGCATTGAGCGCGGTACTTATGAAAGATACCATGGAGACAAAGGAGCTGGTGGAGATGCTGATATCGGAGGCAAGAGAGGAATTAAAAGAGTTTCATGTAGCAGATTCAGAGGCAGAGGATGAGATATAGTCCAACTGAAAAATGTAAATAGGAAATAGAAAAACAGCATCAATAAAACAGATGCAGAGTTAAAAATAGGAGGGAAAAAATATGGCAGTTTCTTTTATTCGTGTAGATGATCGTATGATTCATGGACAGACATGTACAAGGTGGGCGCTGGAGTATCCTTGTGACGGATTGATTGCAGTAAATGACGCAGCGGCAAAAAATCCTGTTTTGAAGTCAGCATACAAGAGTGCAAGTGGCAAAAAGACATTTGTATGGACGTTGGATGAGTTTAAGGAGAAGAGTGAGAAGGTATTGAACAGCAAGGACAATTATTTCCTGATCACAAAAAACCCGCTTGACATGGAAAAAATCTTGGTTGGCCAGGGATTTAAGCCGGGAATCACAACAGTGATTATTGGACCATGTAACGACAGACCGGGAACAACGAAACTCGGAAACAACCAGTCGATTACACAGGATGAGGCACAGGCGTTGGAGAATATCATGAATGCCGGCTATGATGTGGAGTTTGCACTATTAAAAGAGGAAGCGATTGGCAACTGGAAGAAATTCAGGGGACAGTTCGGATTTAACTAAATAAATATTGTGCTCAAATTTTGAGGTTTGAGCCAGAACGGAGGTAAATTATGGAGATTAGTTGGTTACAGGCGATTTTACTTGGCTTGTGCGCATGCTTGTCAAGTATGCCCGGTATGGGTGGTTCTTCTATTGGAAATTATACACTGGGCAGACCGTTGATTGGTGGTCTTATGTGTGGATTGATTCTTGGTGATGTGACAACGGGTGTTTTAGTTGGCTGTGCCATGCAGGTTGTATACATTGCGCTGGTTACGCCAGGCGGAACAGTATCGGCAGATGTCAGGGCGGTCAGTTACATCGGTATTCCGCTCGCCATGGTTGCGCTTAAAAGTTATGGGCTTGGTGCAGAATCAACAGAAGGAGCAGCACTTGCAACTTCTTTCGGTACGATGGTAGGTACACTTGGTACAGTATTGTTCTATGGAACAGCGACCATTAACCTTGTATGGCAGCATGTAGGCTGGAAGGCAGTTGAGAACAGACAGTATCACAAATTGTATCTTGTTGATATGGGGCTGCCTTGGCTTTCTCATATTGCATGTTCCCTTATCCCGACTATGATCATGTGTAAACTGGGAGCAAACGTTGTTGAATTGATCAAGAGTACACTGCCGATGGACGGCATTGCGATGAAGACACTGTTTACAGTTGGTTCTCTGCTTCCCTGTGTCGGAATTGCCATTCTCTTAAAGCAGATCGTAAAAAAGGCAGCAGATTTCGTTCCATTCCTGTTTGGTTTTGTGCTGGCAGCATCTATGGGAATCAATCTGGTATCAGCTACAGTTGTTGCAGCAATGTTTGCAATTATTAATTACAAGATTAAGATGCTCTCTGTGAACAAGGCAGCGCTTGTAATGGGTGACGACGAAGAAGAGGAGGATATCTGATATGGAAAAGAAATTATCAAAGAAAGCACTTTTGAAATCCTTTCATAACTGGTATTATGGACACTTGACCTGTTTCTCACAGGAGCACATGCAGACCTTTGGTTATCTGTGTGCGATGCTTCCACTGGTTGAGGAGTTGTATCAGAATGAGGACGACAAGGCAAAGGCAATGAATACATATACAGCATTTTTTAATACAGAACCGCAGCTTGGTACAGTGGTAGTCGGTATGACGGCTGGACTAGAGGAGGCAAGGGCAAACGGGACAGATGATGTGGATGATGAGACCATCAACGGCCTGCGTGCTGGTCTCATGGGACCTGTTGCCGGTATCGGTGATTCGCTGGTGGTAGGTACTGTGATTCCTATTTTGTTAGGTATTGCAATGGGTATGTCGACAGGCGGTTCCCCGCTCGGAGCTATTTTCTACATTATTGTTTGGAACCTGTTTGCATATTTCGGAATGCGTTTTCTCTACTTTAAGGGATATACTCTTGGTGCAAAGGCAGTGGAATTTCTGATCGGCGCACAGGGCGAGGCAATCAGGGATTCGGTGTCTATCCTTGGTGGAATTGTAATCGGTGCCGTTTCTGCAACGTGGGTAAGTGTTAAGACTTCACTGACATTATATAACGATGCAGGGGAGCCTTATCTGGAACTGCAAAAGAAATTGGATGAAGTATTTCCGGGACTTTTGACAGCTGTCTTTATCATATTTTGCTGGTTTTTGATGGCGAAAAAGAGACTGTCGCCAATTAAGGTCATGCTGTTGCTGGTAGTAGTTGCATTTATCGGTGTATTGCTCAGATTCTTTGATCCAGGTCTGGCTTACTAATAAATAGATTGATAGAAGGAGGCTTTGTCATGAATGTCAATGAAAAGGAAAGATTATCTAAAGAAGCGGGAATGCAGATTGCAGCACTTAAAAAGATTCGTGTGTGGAGAACAGTCGCGATTGCGCTTTCTACGCTCGGTGTAGCGGCCGTGTATGCCAATATGGCGGGTGAAAGCGGTAATCTTGTCTGCGGCATTCTTGGCATAAGCCTTATCGTGGTCAGCATAGTATGTGCTGCTGTGCTGAACCTTGGACTAAAAAACGGAAGGCGCAATGTAGAGAAAATATTGAATGTACTGGAAGGCAAAACGTATGGGGTATAAACTGTTGTGCATTGACATTGATGGGACACTGGTGACTGATGACAGCAGGATACCCATGCAGGTGATTGAAAGTTTAAGAAATGCAGCCTCCCGGGGAATTAAGATTGCCCTGGTATCAGGAAGGATGCCGGCTGGCGTATACAAGATAGAAAGAGAACTCGGAATCGAGTGTATCAAGGTGTGCAATGCTGGAACCTATATTCTGATGGGAGAGAGCTGTATCAGTGCACAATATCTGCCGATTGGCGTCGCTCCGTACATTTATCGGGAATTTGCAGAAAAGAGAAAGATTCCGCTTTGGATTTTCCGGGAAAAGGATTGGTATGTGACCAATATCGACAAGTTTGTAGAGCGAGAAGCAAAAATTGTCTCCTATCAGCCGACAGTTGTGGAGATCGGACAGCTTGTGGATCAGTGGACGCGGGAAAGGAAAGGCCCGAATAAGCTGCTCGTGGCAGCGGATGAAGAGTTGACACCAATTGTCTTTCAGGAGATGGGAACGTGTGGTAGTAAGGGGTTTGACATGGCGCGCTCAGCGGCTACCTATATCGAAATCTTTCCCTGCGGGGTAGATAAGGGAAAGGCGCTGCATAAGATTTGCGAGGTATTGGATGTTTGTGTTGAGGAGGCAATCGCAATCGGGGATCAGGAGTTGGATATTCCGATGATTGAGGCAGCAGGGCTTGGAATAGCAATGGGAAACGCTATACCAGAGTTAAAAGAAAAGGCGGATTTTGTAACGAAAACCAACAATGAAGCAGGGATTGCCTATGCGCTGCAACGGTATCTGTGACAGTGCGCATAGACGTGTATAGGAAGGAGAATGAGACATGGTAAAATTTACATTTGTAGTTCATGATGAGATGGGGTTGCACGCAAGACCAGCAGGAGCCCTGGTAAAGGAAGCGGCAAAGTGCTCCAGCAGTGTCACAATCTGCAAGGGCGAAAAGCGCGGCGATGCCAAAAAGATTTTTAACGTAATGGGACTTTCCATCAAGGCAGAGGAAGAAGTTGAGATCATCGTCGAGGGAGAAAAAGAGCAGGAAGAAGCGGTAGCGTTGGAAGCATTTGTCAAGGAAAATATATAGCAGATTGAGGTAAATGTATGGAGAAGGTAACAGGTAAATCGATTTTAAAAGGCATAGCGATTGGCAGGATCTTATATTACCGGAAAGGAGAGCAGCAGGTAAAGCGCACCAAGATCGATGACGTGGAAGCAGAGAAAAAGCGTTACGAGGAAGCGAAGGAAAAGGCTGTTATACAATTAAATGAGTTGTACCAGAAGGCCGTGAAGGAAGTAGGGGAAATGAATGCCGGTGTGTTCGATGTACAGGCGATGATGGTTCAGGATGGCGACTATGTGGATTCGATTTTAAACATCATCGAGACACAACAGGTTAATGCAGAATTTGCGGTTGCGACAACCGGTGACAATTTTGCCAGAATGTTCGCGGAGATGGAGGACGAATATTTCAAGGCAAGAGCGGCAGACGTGAAGGACATTTCAGAGAGGATTATTAATGTGCTGAGTGGCAGGGAAAATGGCGGAAATATCGGTGACGAACCGGTTATCATTGTTGCGGATGATCTGGCTCCGAGCGAAACTGTTCAGATGGATAAGGAGAAGCTTCTTGCATTTGTGACACGTCATGGTTCCTCCAACTCCCATACAGCAATCCTGGCAAGAACGATGAACATTCCAGCACTGATCGGTGTCGAGATCAGGGAGGAATGGGACGGAAAAAAAGCGATCGTTGACGGGAGCACAGGAACGCTGTATGTCGAACCCGACGAGGAGATTTTTGAACAGTTAAAAAAGCAAAAAGAGGACGAGGAGAAGTCCAGAGCGATGCTTCAGGAATTAAAAGGTAAGGAAGATGTGACTTTGGACGGCAAGCAGATCAAACTGTATGCGAATATAGGCGGAGTTAAGGATGTGGCGAGTGTGCTTGCAAATGATGCTGCTGGTATCGGACTGTTTAGAAGTGAGTTTTTATATCTCGAATCGGAGGACTATCCGAGCGAGGAGAGCCAGTTTACTGCATACAAGACAGTCGCACAGAATATGGCAGGAAAAAAGGTTGTTGTGAGGACATTGGATATTGGCGCCGACAAACAAATAGGATATTTTAACTTAGATCATGAGGACAATCCGGCGATGGGATACCGTGCAATCCGTATCTGTCTGGACCGTATTGATATTTTTAAGACGCAGTTGAGGGCATTGCTGAGGGCAAGCGCTTATGGAAATATTGCAATTATGTACCCAATGATCATATCTGTCAATGAGGTGCGTCAGATCAAGGAGATTGTAGAGTCAGTGAAGCGGGAACTTGATGAGCACGGTGTGCCCTACGGTGAGGTTGAACAGGGTATCATGATAGAGACACCGGCGGCGGTCATGATCAGTGACCAGCTTGCTGAGGAAGTTGACTTTTTCAGTATCGGGACAAATGACCTGACACAGTATACATTGGCGATTGACAGGCAGAACATGAAGCTTGACAACATCTACGATTCACATCATCCAGCAGTGCTGCGCATGATTCAGATGACGATTGACAACGGGCATAAGCATGGCTGTTGGGTAGGAATCTGCGGAGAGCTTGGCGCGGATTTGACACTGACCAAAACTTTTATCGAGATGGGAATTGATGAGTTATCGGTATCACCTTCCTTTGTATTGCCAGTCCGAAAAAATATCCGGGAAACAAAATTAACAGATAATAACTAATATTTGAATACCCACCCAAATTATTGATGCGGACAGCTGCAGACGGATGAACGTTCTGCAGCTGTCTGATTATTACAAATTATTTAAAAATTATTTTATACTGATCATCTTTTCAAAAGTTCTGGATTATTGATGATGAAATCTAACATTATAATTTTCTAACTTTTGAGTAAAATAAAGTTAGTTGAAAGTTTCTATAATAATCATCAGTAGTTAGTGTCGTCTTTGGATGAAAATAGAAACATAAAGTGATTTCGTATATTTCGCGTATAC
>JAIEEY010000180.1 GCA_029067205.1 Lachnospiraceae bacterium | reverse complement strand
ATTTATATTACTATCAAATTATAGAAAATATATTACATGGAGGCGTTGCCTATGAGTATACCTCAATTTCATATTGCAGAGTTCGAGAGACTCCTGGAGCGCGTTATAGGCGGACGCGATAACTTCTTCCATTGTTCTGCCGCAACCGTGGCCATCATAAAAGAAATCATGGATACAGACTATCCCGAAAAGAGGATGACATCGAATTCCTTATGGATATGGTGAATTATCAGATGCGCCAATCCGGATACAAAGGGCCTAAACCCAGATTCCCGATCAGCAGGCATTTGGATCGGCTCTGTGCAGAACCGCTTTATATCAATTCCTACAAAAAACGAAAACATTCCGAAAGAAAATTGGGTGTTTTGCAGGGCAGGTTTGTTATGGCTGATGACTTCGACGACACCTCAGACTGTTTTAAGGAGTATATGTGATATGTACTTATTAGATACGCAAACATTTCTATGAGTTCTGTTTAATGGAAATGAATTTGGAATAAAAACATTGCGGTAATATTTACAGCCTTTACACGTGTGTGCAAAGGCTGTTTTAAAATATCAATATTCCCATACTTATGTTATGAACATCTTGCTTCTCCCGCAAGCCATTTCTTCAGCAGTTCCCTGAACTCGTCTTCGCGGCCGGCCGGTATCTCCACGGTAAGTCTCTTAACTTCTTTCCCCTCCGACTGAAATACCTGCGTGATTTCGTCCCGCGTCATGTTCTTCTTCAACGCGTTCACTTTTGCGTCACTGATCTGCTCCCTGAACTCGTCATAAATCCATTGCTGTGTGTCCTTCGGGAAATTAGTGAAGCGCATTACTGTCTTCTTTTTCAGCACGCCGTCAAAGAAGAGTTTCTGCAGGGGCTCAATCACATTCTCATTAAGCGCAAGGGCGTCATATATCGCCGATTTCTTTAATCCGAAATCTTTCATGAGCTGGTCAATGCGTTCGCCTTTCGCATAACGGCGCTTCTTGTATGTTTCCAGCCTGTCAATCACAATCTGCTGCTTTATCTTCTCCGGAAGTTTTGAGAAATCTCTGTAAAGGTTCGTATCGTTAATGATGTCCTTTGCACCCTCTTCGTCAATCTCATCCTCCTGATACACGATACATGGTACTGAACGGTATTTTTCTTCGTCGAATCCTTCCTCGTCACGGCATTCCAGGATGATCTCCGCACAGACATCTCTCCGGTTGTGACCCGCCAGAATCATGTACATTCCACCTGGCCTCTGCCATAGCACAAGAGGATCTTCTATTCCTTTCTCATAAACGGAAAGCTTCAGCTCCAGATACTTATCCGGCTGGTTTTCCTTTAAAAGCGGATACCTGTTCCATTCTGCCGGTGCGCCCTCCATCTTGGATATGTCTATGTATTCTATCTTCTTCCTGCTGTCATCTACCTGCAGCGTTCCTGAGCCTACTCTATTAAGCGTCTTAGATACATTCTGTGCTGCTCCTTTGGAAGTCTGCGTGACCTTGTTTAGAAAATCCTTATTTCCTACTGCTCCTTTTTTTCCAGCCATAGATTATTTTCCCCTTTCTTTCCGATCTTTCCGAATCCTCTCAATTGCTTCATCTGCAAATTCAGCCATTTGCCTGCTTGCAGGGCTCTTGCTGTTATAATACCCTATCGGCATATGTTCCTTTTGCGAGTTGTCCACATTTGCATCATTCTTGATGAACGTCTTAAAAGTATACTCTGGGGCAATTTCTTCTACAAGGCTCGTGTTATCAGCCATTGCTGTCTTCTTCCGCAGGTCCACCTTGTTGAACAGGAATCCAAGCAATTTCAGCTTCGGATTATATTCTGCCATCTCTTCTATCTGTGCAAGGGTAGGAGGCACCGCTTTAATCCCGAACATGCTGGATTCTATAGGTGCTAATACATAGTCCGCCTCTCCAAGTATGGTCTTGTTCATTACGCCTGCAGTCTTATCCATGTCAACAATAATGAAATCATAGTAATTTTCCTCACGTACGCTTTTCAGGCATTTCTTCCACATCTTATCCCTAATTCTATCCGTCATCATGCACAATGCTCCCTCTAACGCTTCACACTCCGCTGATCCGGCAACGACATCAATGCCATTATATTCTGTATGCATGATATAACCCTCTTCTTTAAAATCCTCCTGTCCAAGAAAGGCATTGTAGAAACTTACATCCGGATTTTCAAGGTAATCAGGGAACAAAACGCTTGACATATCCGACTGACTGTCTGTATCAATCGCAAGTATGTTATACCCTCGTTTTGACAATTCATAGGATAGATTCGTCACCACTGTTGACTTTCCCATGCCTCCTTTGTGCGCCCACACTGCTATCATTACGGGGCTGTCGAAACGCATCAGGCTCTTATCCAGCTTTGCGCTCTTTGCCTGCTCATATATACTTTCAAGGCTTCCTTCATCCATCTCGGAGATGTCCATCTCCATCAGGCTTTCCAGCTGCCATTGGTTCAGTTCTGTTGCCCTGTGCCAGTCCTTAATGTCCCACCCTTTCTTCTTCAGGAGTGCATTCATCCTGTCCTTCCAGTCGTTCTTTCGCATACACATTATCCTTCCCTGCTTAATTTCTCATCTTTATATTTTTTCTCAGTCACATTTTTTATTATACAGTTTTTTTTTTATTATTCAAGTTTTTACGCATTTATTTTTCCGCCCGGCGGAAAAATATTTCATTTGCGTACATTTATATGATAAGATTTCTTTATTTGGCAGCACAGATTCTAAAAATCATACTATAAATACTTTACTTCTTTTTAGAATTTCCGCCCGGCGGAAAAATTTACATTACTCTTCCACTCTACTCCGCCTGTTATTGTCTAATAACCGCATGCAACAATATCTAAACAGACTGATTTGTCCCATTATTGAAATAAACACGCCGAAATTTCCGCCGGGCGGAAATTTCAGCATAATCATTACTTGCATCTGCTTCTCTAAAGTAATATAATGGGGGAAAATCTTTATTTCTTTTTTTAGGGATGGCTTACAGCTTATGTTGTAAAACATCCTTATTTTGTCCCTCTTTCGGGACAAGGGAATCACAGGTTGGTTCCCTGTGGGCAAGGCAAATCGCCAAGCCAACAGTTGCTATTCAGGTAATTGGAAGGAGAATGAAATGTCAAATTTTCGCAACGTCTCTAAGTCCGAACCTTGTCCAATCTGCGGGAAACCGGACTGGTGTTCCGTACAGTATGTTGAAGGGAATACAAAGCTTCATTACTGCAGGCGTATAACGAACTGTTCCAACATCATCAGCGGCGTAAACGGTATGACTTATGTCTTTATCAAACAGACAAAGGACGGTTCCTGCATGTATAAGGAAGAGGCTGCGTATATGGAATCAAGAAAGGAATGGGAGAAAGCAAACGGCAGGAATAAATATGGGAACAAAGGGGCATCAAAGCCAAAACCAAAGCAAAACAATGTGCAGCAGCCTCCTCCGTCATATACCGCCCCATCTGTGGCACCATTAGACAATAAAAGTCTTGATGCCATCTACCGTACTTTCCTTAAAAAACTTCACCTCAATAAAAACCATGTGCGCTACCTAAAAAATGAGCGCTGGCCTGATCAGCTTATCATCCGATCCATGATGCGTTCCATGCCACCAGGAGGAAACAGCTATTATTACGGTACCGGACGGGAACTGATTACCAAAGAATTAATTCGGGAATTTGGTTCCTTGAAAGGAGTCCCTGGTTTTTATGAGCAGTCAAACGGCATCTGGAGTTTTTCCGGACAAAGCGGTCTGCTGATTCCTCTGTACGACCATAACGGCAATCTTTACAGGCTTCGGTTAAGATTAGATCATCCGGAGACAGATGAAAAAGGAAAAGAAAAGAACAAGTATCATAATTTTTCGTCTTACTATGAAGTTTCTACAGATGGAACCCATGCCACAAACGCATTCAAAAACGGATGCCGTTCCGGCAGTCATGCTGGGCTGTATACCACTCCCGCATACGATGACTATACAGTCTGCTACATTACCGAAGGAGAAAAGAAAGCCTTATTTGCGAACTATGTACTCCGGGCTCCCATAGTTTCTTTGCCAGGAGTAAATTCTTTCAATAAAGTTCTCGAAGCTATGGATGACGGACGGAATGTCTTAAATTATCTCGCGGCTAAAGGCTGCACGACGGTAATTATTGCTTACGACTCAGACAAGTATGTCAACGAAGCGGTTTTGATGTATGAACAGAAACTCATTGAACTTCTGGTCGGACGCGGTTTCCGTATTGCGCTTGCTTACTGGAACCCCGGATTTGGAAAAGGGTTGGATGATATCCTTTCCATCAATGTCCGCCCAAACTATGAATTGGTCAAGGTTTAAAACGGTTTGCTGCTGGTTATCCAGCACAAGCCGTTTTTACTTTTAAGAATTTTTTTCACGATTATTTTTCCGCCCGGCGGAATTTTATATACTTATGTAATACTATCAGGCCTCATGTTTATCATAAGCATAAGCCCCTTCAAGAAAAGCTTCAAGGCAAAAAACATAATCTATCATATCCATACGCCTACCCTTTTATTTGTATAAAATATAACAATATTAAATTTTATATTTTTGTGCCAACTTTTCCGCCCGGTGGAAAAATACTTACTCATTCATTATATTGTTACTGTTCACACCTCAATGTCATTAAGTTAAGCGAACCCTTATAAACACTGGGGTTATCAGCAATTTATATACCAATTTCATGCATTTTTTGGTTACACTCTCCTTTAAAATCGGAGGGGTGTAACCAAAATTTTAACAAAAATAGCCTACGAAAGAACCCGAAAAGCTCATAAATAAGGCATTTTTAATGCACTTGCTTAACTAAATGACATTGGTTCACACCTCTACTGTGTTTTGCATATTTATACGTTTTTTCGGTGTCAACAGCAACATTTTGGCGCTCGATTCCCACTGCTTTGAT
>JAIEEY010000018.1 GCA_029067205.1 Lachnospiraceae bacterium | reverse complement strand
TATTTAGACTTTATGGATTTACAGCTTTAATTATTGGTATAATTTTGCCGATTGTATCAAAATTACAAAGAATGGAAATAAGCAGTATGGATTTGGCCTCCATTTTAATATCAATAATCGGTTTATTGATGTTGACATATTCATCAGGAAAGTTTAGAAGATTTTTACTTGGGAAAGATGATGATCCTAAAAGAAAATAATAGGGTTATGCCTTGTATAATTATGCTTTATAATTAAAAAGGATTAGTCTATATTATCATTTAAGGATTACGGTAAATCGCCGTAGTCCTTTTTCATTGTAAAAATTTAAACAAAGGAAGGATGATTTTTTATAAGTATGACAATGACAGCTACAACTATTGATATGAGTAATGCGGATTTCTTCAGAACAGAAAAGACAGAGGATGAAAGAGCAGAGGAAAAGTCAAGATACAATAATTTTATGAATTTTATGACAGATATAATTGTGAAATACGGATTGAATGAAAATAATCAATAATCAGTTGGAAATAGTAAGTTTAAGTGATATAATGAATACAGACTATGAGGACTTTCATATAGAGAAATTAGGAAGGTGTTACTATGGAATCAAGAAAAGGTAAAAAGTGCATATTATATTCCAGAGTGTCAACGGAAATGCAGATAGATGGGTATTCCCTAGAAGCACAAACACATGAATTAAAAAGATATGCAGATAGGGAAGAAATGATTGTTGTAGATACTTATGAGGATGCAGGTAAGTCTGGTAAATCCATAGAGGGTAGACCGGCTTTTAAACGTATGCTCAATGATATATCACAGGGATTGGAGATTGATTATATTCTTGTGTATAAATTATCACGATTTGGCAGAAATGCAGCGGATATACTTAGTTCATTGGAATATATACAGTCTTATGGTGTGGATCTTATCTGTATAGAAGAAGGCATTGATTCATCCATGACTGCAGGACGGTTACTTATTTCTGTATTATCAGCAGTTGCGGAGATTGAAAGAGAGAATATTATAGAGCAGACTATGAACGGACGCAGAGAAAAAGCAAGACAAGGCGGTTGGAATGGTGGCTTTGCTCCATATGGCTATAAACTTGAAAATAACAAAATTCTCATAGCAGAAGATGAAGCTGATGCCATCAGAATCATATTTGATAAATTCATCAATACTGACATGGGATATAATGGTGTCGCAAAATACTTGAATCTGCAAGGAATTAAAAAGAAAGCAAGACATAATGGTACTCTTACAGAGTGGAGTTCAAAAACAGTTAAAGAATTGATAGACAATCCTATTTATTGCGGTAAGTTGGCATACGGCAGACGCATTAAGGAAAAAGTAAAAGGCACAAAGAATGAATATAGGCAGATAAAATCTGATAATTACATTCTGGTAGATGGCGAGCATGAAGCAATTATCAGTGTAGAGGATTGGAATAGGGCAAAGGTAAAGCGTGATGCGACTGGAATTAAAGCACCATCAAAAGTTGGTAGAGAACGGGCGCATTTACTCACTGGAATATTAAAGTGCCCTGTCTGCGGAGATTCAATGTACATCAATAAAAATAAATGGACAAATAAAGATGGTAAATATAATGAAAGATTCTACTATGTATGTGGTAGGAGTCATCAACAGAGAGGAAAAACATGCAATTACACCGCACAGTTGAATAAAGATGCTATTGAACCAGATGTAGTAATGGCTATTAAACAGCTTGTGACTAATGAACAATTTGCAAAAGAAATTAAAAGCAGAATCGGTACAGAGATTGATACTACAGAAATTGATAAAGAGATCAAGAATTATGAAACGAATCTGAGACAAGTAGAAAATAATAAACGTAGGCTTGAAAGTGAAATAGATTCACTACCAGAAGATGCCAAATACCGTGACAGGAAATTGCAAGATATGAACCGTAGATTGGATAGTCTGTATGATACAATCTTTGAGTTGGAAGATAAGATCGAGGAATCAAGGGCAAAACGGAAATCAATAGAAATGAGCGCCATCACTATTGATAATGTGTACAAGGTATTGCTTAACTTTGATAAAGTATATGACCGCTTGAATGATGAAGAAAAGAGAACCATGATTCAAGGATTTATCAAAGAGATACAGATATATCCAAAGGAAGAGCAAGCAGAACATGACCATCCCATTAAGAATATCACATTTAATTTTCCTGTAATTATTGATGGTGAAGAAGTAGACAAGATTTCGTGGGAAAAAGGGAATACCGTGGAGGCAGTTGTGTAACGGATAGATCATAATACATTGAAGCGCAAAAAGGCTTAACGGAGGGAGGCTGCATGGAGGTAAAACATGGATTGGGCTATCAGAATTATGAGGACATGATGGCGAATCATATATTTTATATTGATAAGACAGATTTTGTCAGTGAATGGTGGGAGTACGCGGATAAGGTTACACTGATCACGCGGCCGCGCAGATTTGGAAAGACACTCAATATGAGCACAGTCGAATGCTTTTTTTCAAACAGGTACCATGGTAGGGGAGATTTGTTTGAGGGATGCAAGGTATGGGAGGCGAAATCCCCTTCGGGAGAGTATACACTAAGGAATCTGCAGGGGACATATCCGGTGATTTTTATGAGCTTTGCAGGGGCGAAGTCAGGATATGAGGAGTCAACTGACAGCAAGAGCAGACTTGACAATATAGAGGCGGTGAAAACCGCAGTAAAGCAGATTATAACAGATGTATATGCGAATTTCAGGGATATCATACAGTCGGAAAAACTTTCTGATAAAGACAGGGAATATTTTGCATCAATTAATGATAATATGTCCGACAAGACAGCACACACTGCAATCAGGCGCCTTTGCAGTGCTCTTGAAATAGTTTATGAAAAAAAGGTGATCGTACTTTTGGATGAGTACGATACGCCGATGCAGGAAGCATGGCTTTATGGATACTGGGAAGAAGCAGTTGCTTTTTTCAGAAGCTTTTTTGTGAATACATTTAAATATAATGAAAGTATGGAGCGCGGATTGATTACAGGAATAACGCGAGTATCTAAGGAATCCATTTTTTCCGAACTTAATCACTTAAAAGTAGTGACAACTACATCTGCCAAGTACGCTACAAGTTTTGGTTTTACAGAGGAAGAGGTTTTTAAGGCACTTGACAATTTGGGATTTGGCGAGTGTAAGGAAGGCGTGAAGAAGTGGTATGATGGTTTTACATTTGGAAAACATTCTGATATTTATAATCCATGGTCGATTGCAGCCTTTATGGAAAATGGTGCGAGATATGAGGCTTACTGGGCAAACACAAGTTCTAATAGCCTTGTGAGCCAGTTGATTCAGACGGGTGATGTCGAGGCAAAACAGGTTGTTGAGGATTTGCTTGACGGCAAGAGTTTTACAGCAGTGATTGACGAGCAGATCGTGTTCAACCAGCTGCGCGGCAATACCAATGCAGTGTGGAGCCTGCTGCTCGCATCGGGTTATTTGAAAATAATAGACAGCGAACCGCTCACGGAGGAAGGGAACGGAAAGCCACAGTGTACATTGGCGCTCACGAATAAAGAAGTGCTGCTGGTCTTTGAAGACATGGTCAAAGACTGGTTCAAGATTGATGCAAAGGACAGTCCCTATAATGATTTTGTCAAGGCGATGCTGCTCGATGACGTTGATTACATGACGGAATTTATGAATGAGATCGCACTAAACAGCTTTTCGAGCTTTGACATTGCCAAAGGCGCATCGGAAAAAGAGCACCCTGAGCGGTTCTATCATGGCTTTGTGTTGGGATTGATGGTAGGACTGCGCGACCGGTTTGAGATCACATCAAACCGCGAAAGCGGCTTTGGCCGCTATGATGTAGTGTTGAAACCATATGATAAAGAAAAGGATTATGCATACATCATAGAATTCAAGGTTTTCAGGGCTGCAAAGGAAAAAACGCTTGAGGAAACTGTCGCAAACGCACTGTCCCAAATAGAAGAAAAGCAGTACGAGGCAGCATTGGCTGCGAATGGGATTGCGCCAGAGAGAATAAGGAAGTATGGCTTTGCATTTCAGGGAAAAATGTGTCTGATTGGAAAATAAGGAACTGTCACGATATTTCTAAACAGTTCCTAAAAAGAGATGCAGGATAAATGCAGAGACAGTCGTGTAAAAAATTTGTAGGAGTTCATTTATGGATACGAAACCAATTTACGAACTGCGCGGGCGTCTTCGCGCAGCAGCTATGGCAGGGACAAGTCTGCTGTCCGAGGATTTTCGGTTAAGGCATGCATATGAGGCATTTAAGCCACTGGAGACTGCTTCGCCTGTCTTTGCAAAGGTAGGGCAATTGACAGGACAGCTCTTATCACCAGATTGTCCAAATATGCAGGGTGCACTGCTTGATACATTATCATTGGCGGACGCTGTCATATGTACACTTGGGACAGTGGATGTGCCGGGGAAAGTCGATTTTACGGAAACGATTCATGAGGAGACAAATGCGGGCAGTCTGATTGTCAATGCGCCATACTCTGTATTGAAGGAGTTATTGGAGGCATTGACAGCATCGGGCGGCGGACATTATGGATATGTGTGTGAAATGCATGATAATCACCCTGAGCTTTTCCGGGATTACCGTGTAAAGTATGCGTTAGTACAGGCGTTGGGTTCCTCCTATGCAATGCTTGCAGATCATGCGGAGCAGTGGCTGACAGAAGAGAATGATAAGACCATTCTGCCAGCGCTATATAAGGATTTCGACCCAAAGGGCAAGAAGGAAATGGTGCGCCGCGTGAAGGTGATCAGTGCACTTGCAGGCGCAGAGGCAAATGACTTTTATGTCAGGAGGCTCGGGGAGGCGCAGAAAGATATGCGCACAGAACTAATCAATGCACTTCGATTTGAGCCACGCAATGTTACGCTGCTTTTTGAACTGACAAAAACAGAAAAAGGGAAAAATAAGGACAGGGTATTTGAGATGCTTGCAGCGATGCAGGCAGAGGAGGTCAATGACTTTTTTCAGGAGCTTGCAAAGAAAAAGTCCGAGACCGTCTTAAAATATCTTAGAAATTCAACGACAGAATGGTCTGTTGGGCTGGTGGTCAATATCTTCAATAAAATGCTTGAAAAGCTGGACACAATAGACAATGCTTCAGACAAGGAAAAACGGGCGTTGACAGGCAGGCTGCAGGATATTGTGCGGGCAATGTTCGGAAAAGGGGGAACGCAGATCTGTGAATGCTACCGAAAATTGCTGGCACAAAAGGATAAGATCAATACGCTGCTCAAAGAAGCCTGGCAGGAATCAAACGGTACAAATGAGCGTGACACATTTTTTTATGGTGTGTTGACTACCGGTCATTATTGGTACAAAGCAGATGTGTTGGATATTGAGACGGCATTGGGGAAGGTTTTGCATCATTCCCTGATTGCCAATCCGGATTCGGATCTGCAGGCGCTTGCCCTGGAATTGTACCAGAATGGAGATCCTAAGAAAGCAAACATCAAATTTCTGGCGGCGGCAGCAACTGTAAGATTTTCTAATGATGAGAACTGCGCAGAGTGGATTGAAGAGCAGATCCCGGAGAAGGTGCTGAATGTGTCCAGACATGCGAAAGAGCGCTTGAATGCAGTCATTGAGGCGGCAGATTATGTCACGTGGGATCGGAAGAAGAATTGTTATAAATTGTATGGTGCATATATTGATGTCTATTACACAGATTACAAGCGTGTTGAGCGAACAATTGAGCTGCCGTATGCAAAGGAGATGATCCGCTGGTTTCGAAAACAGGAGGTCTCGCAAAAGATTGACAAGATACTGGCGCAGTTCATACCATTAAATGATAAAGAGATCTGCAGGGAAATGGGCGAGTATTTCTATAAGAGAGCATTGACTGTCCCGGATAACCAGTTCTATCTGTATTATTTGAATGATTGCGGATGGAAAGAGTGTAAGGGATTGGGAGTAAGTATTGTAAAAAATGAGCCGTTGATTCCAGCATGGTCTCTCTATAGCCAGATGATCACTCTGCCTGGGGATAAAGATGCAATTATGGAAGAAATGAGGACAGTCTGCCGTATGATCAAGAATGGGGAACTGAAAGTAAAACATTTTAATACGGCAGAGTTGGAAGAATATATGAACAGATGGTATAAAGGATAATAAGAATATGATGAATACAGAACCGATTTATGAATTGCGCGAGCGCCTTCGCGCGGCTGCTATGGCAGGAACAAATTTATTGTCTGAGGATTTTCGATTAAGGCGTGCGTTTGAGGCATTCAAGCCATTGGAGACAGCCTCGCCTGTCTTTGCCAGGGTAGGGCAATTGACAGAACAGCTCCTATCGCCAGACTGTCAGAATGTGCAGGGTGCACTTCTTGACACGATCACGCTGGCGGACGCTGTCATATGTACACTTGGGACAGTGGATGTGTCAGGAGAAATTGAGTCTCCGGAAATAATGAATGTAGAGGAAAACACAGGCAGTGTAATAATCAATGCACCCTATTCTGCTTTGAAAGGATTATTGGAGGCGCTGACAACACCGGGCGGCGGACATTATGGGTACATATGTGACACACATGAGAACAAACCGGAACTTTTTCGCGATTATCGTGTAAGACATGTGATGGTACAGGCGTTAGGCGCCTCTTATGCAGAACTGGCGGATCAGGTAGAACAGTGGATGATCGAAGAGAATGATAAGACCATTCTGCCAGTACTGTATCAGGGGTTCGACCCAAAGGGCAAAAAAGAGATGGTGCGCCGCGTCAATGTGATCAGTGCACTTGTAGGGGCTGGGGCGAATGATTTTTATGTCAGGATGCTTGACGGAGCACAGAAGGATGTGCGCACTGCGTTAATTCATGCGCTTCGTCATGAGAGGGGCAATCTTTCCCTGCTTTTTGATCTGTCAAAGACAGAAAAAGGAAAAAATAAGGATAAAGTATTTGAACTGCTTGCAGAAATACAGGACGAGCGGGTAAATGACTTTTTTAAGGAACTGGCAAAGAAAAAGCCGGAAACCGTTTTGATTTATTTAAAAAATACAACAACAGACTGGTCAGCAGAACTGGTGGCAGATATCTGTGGGAAAATGCTTGGTCAACTGGATACAATAGACAGTATTTCGGACAAGAAAAAACGGGAATTATCAGATAAATTGCAGATTGCACTGAGGGCATTGTTTGGAAAAGGAGGCACACAGATCTGTGAATGCTACAGAAAGCTGCTCGCGCAAAAAGAAAAGCTGAATGGTCTGTTCAAAGAGACGTGGCAGAAACCCAAAAATGTTTATGAGGAGCATCAGGATATATTACTGTATGGGGTACTGTCAGTCGATCGATATTGGCTTAGGTACAAAGCAGAGGAGAGGGAGGTCGAAACAGCGTTGGGAAAAATTTTGCATCATACGCTGATCGTCAATCCGGATTCGGATCTGCAGGCGCTCGCTATGGAGTTGGTTCAGAATGTAAAATTTTTGCCTGCGGCTGTGACGGTGAAATTTTCCAATGATGAGGACTGCACCGACTGGCTTGAAGAACAAGTTATGGATAACGTGCTGCTTGTGCCAAAGTTTTCGAAAGCGCGTATGAAAGCAGTCTCTGAGGCAGCTGTTTATGTCAGATGGGATAGAAAAAAGAACGGCTATGAATTGAATGGTTCTTTTATGGATATCTCATATCCAGAACATAAAAGTGTTGAACGTTCTATAAAATTATCACATGCAAAAGAGATGATTGAGTGGATGAAAAAGCATTCCTCAAAGGAAGTCGATGATATCCTGGCACGCTGGGTACCATTCAATGATGAAGAAATGTGTAAAATGATGGGAGAATACTTTTATAATAAAGCATTGATAACCGGGAACAATCATGAGTATCTGGATTACATGAAAGCATGTGGCTGGACGATCTGTAAAGGGTTAGGCGTTAAGTTGGTAAAAGAGACAAAGCCTGTTTCTGCGAGAATTTTAGGCAATTGGATGGTGTCATCACTGCCGGGAGATCATGAGGCGATCATGGAGGAAGCGCGCACAATCTGCGAGATGATTCGAAGCGGGGAATTGGAAGTAAACAATTGGAAAGTAGAAGATTTTGAGAGCTATATGGACAAATGGAGCAGATCCTAAAGAACAGTTCCTAAGGTCTGTGTAAGATGAAGGCAGAATATGGGAGAGGAGTTGGAGTTTTAGAGGGATGGATACAGGAGCAATTTATGAACTGCGCGAGCGTCTTCGTGCGGCTGCCATGGCAGGAACAAATTTATTGTCTGAGGATTTTCGATTGAAACGTGCATACGAGGCCTTCAAGCCGTTGGAGAACGCTTCTCCTGTTTTTGCAAAAGTAGGGCAGTTGACAGAACAGCTTTTATCCCCAGAGTGTCAGAATCTGCAGGGGGCATTGCTTGACACGATCACACTGGCGGACGCTGTCATCTGTACGCTTGGGACAGTGGATCTGGTGGGTGAAGTCGAGTCCGTGGGAGCGCTGAATCTGGAGGAATACGCGGGCAGCTTGATTGTCAATGCACCGTATTCTGCATTAAAAGAGCTTCTGGAAGCACTAACGACATCAGGCGGCGGACATTATGGATATGTGTGTGATATCCATGAGAAGAATCCTGAGCTTTTCAGGGATTATCGTGTAAACAATGCATTAGTACAAGCGTTGGGTGCACCTTATGCAGAGCTTGCAGATCAGGTAGAGCGGTGGATGATCGAAGACAATGACAAGACGGTTCTGCCTGCGCTGTACAGGGATTTTGACCCGAAGGGCAAGAAGGAGATGGTTCGCCGTGTGAGGGTGATCAGCGCAATTGCTGGTGCCGAGGCAAATGAGTTTTATGTCAGAATGCTTGCTGAGGCACAGAAGGATGTGCGTGCCGAATTGATTGATGCGCTTCGTTACGAACCGAAAAATGTCTCACTGCTCTGCGATCTGTCAAAGACAGAAAAGGGCAGGAATAAAGATAAGGTTTTTGAATCACTTGCAGAGATGCAGGATGCGGACGCAGAAAACATTTTTAGGGAACTGGCAAAGAAAAAACCAGAGAAGGTTTTAATGTATCTGAGGAATACAACGACAAACTGGGCGGCAGAGATGGTCGCAGCAAGCTGTGAGCAGATGCTTGACAAACTGGTTTGCATAGGCATTGCTGCAGGCGAAAAGGAAAAAACAGAACTGGCAGAAAGGTTTTTGGATACTGTGAGGGCTCTTTTTGGAAAAGGGGGGACACATATCTGTGAATGTTACAGGAAGATGCTTTTGCATAAAATAAAGATAAACCGTTTACTGCATGCAGCAGAGAAGGAAATCTGGATGGAATCCTATGAACGGAATATAGTGCAGTATGGCGTGCTGCGCTCCAGGACATATTGGGATAGTACGATCATATGCGACGATATTGAAATAATACTGGCAAAAATCCTGCAGCATTCACTGATGATCAATCCTGATACAGATTTACAGGAGCTTGCTTTGGAGCTGTATCAGGACAAGGATTCCGGAAAATCAAATGCAAAATTTTTGTCGGCTGCTGTCACTGTGAAATTTTGCCGGGATGAGGATTGTGTGGATTGGCTTGAAGAACAGGTCTGGGATAAAGGCTTATCTGTTGCAAAACAGTCCAAAAAGTGCATAGAGGCAATCACTCATGCTGCGGCATATGTCATATGGGATCAGCGAAGGAACAGTTATGTATTCTATGGCTCTTATGTGGATGTCTGTAATAAAAGTGTTGTGAGACCAATCCGCTTACAGCATGCAAAAGAACTTGTAGAATGGCTGAAAGAACATCTCACAAAAGAGACGGATGAGATTCTGACGAACTGGGTAGTGTTAAATGATAAAGAAATGTGCAAAATGATGGGTGAATATTTGTATAAGAAGGCGTTGAACATAGCAGATAACCGTGCATACTTGACATATATGAAGCATTGCGGCTGGACTACCTGTAAGGGACTTGCAGTGCACCTCTTTAAGAGTAATCCAAGACTGCTCAATCAGCAATGGCAGCTTCAGGATTATCTGAAAAATATGCCAGGTGATCTCAATGCCCGCATGGAGGAAGCGCGGACGCTCAGTGAGATGATGAAAACAGGTGAAGTCAATCAGGGTAATATTGTAGTGGGTGCTTTCGATGAATGGATCGAAAAACAGCGATAAGAAAGGGGTATGACAAGTGGAAAAGAATGAAACAGTGTTAAGACTGCCGGCAGAGCAGTTATTTCAGAAGGAAATTGATGCATTGATCGCGGCGGAGAAAAATCCGATCCCGACAGGGTGGAGAATGTCGCCGCAGTCCGTAAAGACCTATATCTGCGGGGGAAAGGTTGGAAAGACGGAAATCACGCCCAAGTACATAGGTCATGAGCGTCTTGTGGAGATTGCAATATCAACGCTGGTGACAGACCGGGCATTATTGTTGATCGGTGAGCCGGGAACAGCAAAAAGCTGGCTTTCCGAGCATCTGACTGCGGCCATCAATGGTGATTCCACAAAAGTAATACAGGGAACCGCCGGAACGACAGAGGAGCAGATCAAATATTCATGGAACTACGCGATGCTGATCGCGCAGGGACCATCGCATGAGGCGATGCTGAAAAGTCCGGTTTTCAACGCGATGGAGACAGGAACAATCGCGCGTGTCGAGGAGATTTCGCGCTGTGCCTCCGAGGTTCAGGACGCATTGATTTCTATTTTGTCAGAAAAGAGAATCTCTGTCCCGGAGCTTTCTATAGAAGTGGCTGCGAAGAAGGGATTTTCGGTGATCGCGACAGCAAACACGAGAGATAAGGGCGTCAATGAGATGTCCGCCGCGCTGAAGCGCCGTTTTAATATCGTCGTGCTTCCTGCACCGGCGAATCTGGAATCCGAGATGGAGATTGTGAGAACCCGAGTGACACAGCTGTCAGAAAATCTTGATCTGAATGCAAAGCAGCCCGCCGATGAGGTAATAGAGAAAGTATGTACGATATTCAGGGAGCTTCGCAGCGGGGAGACGCTGGACCGCGCGCAGAAGGTGAAGGGGACATCAGGTGTCCTCTCGACTGCAGAGGCGATATCGCTCTTGTGCAACAGTATGGCTTTGGCAGGAAGCTTTGGAAACGGTATGATTACAAACGAAGATCTGGCAGCTGCATTGCAGGGAGCTGTCATCAAGGACGAGGATAAAGACCAGGTGGCATGGAAAGAATATCTTGAAAATGTCATGAAGAAGCGGGGCTCCGAGTGGCTGGGACTGTACAGGGCATGTAAGGAGTTAGTGTGAAAAATAAATTTTTCACACGGCAAATTTGTGCTTACGCCCAAATTCGCAGACTTTGGTAAGAATGGGGGATTAGTATGAAAAATAATCCAAATTTTTTCGGAATACGGCATTTATCGCCTGCGGGGGCATATTATCTGAGAGGATTCTTAGATGAAAAGAAGCCAGAACTTGTGCTGGTGGAGGGACCGAGTGATTTTGGGGATATGCTCTCCGATATGGTGCGCAAGGAGACAAAGCCGCCGATCGCGGTGCTTGCCTATACAAAAGAAGCACCTGTGAGGACAGTGTTGTATCCCTTTGCGGAATACTCGCCGGAGTATCAGGCGATCCAGTGGTGTCATAAGCATCATGTGGAGTGCCGATTTATGGACTTACCCTCAGAAACCTTTCTGGCGATACCTGAATGTGGTATGCAGGAGGCAGAGGGGGAAGAAGCAAGAATGAATGCTGGGATCAGTGTCTATGAGCAGCTTGACCAGAAGAGCGGTGAAGATGGGCATGACACTTTCTGGGAGCGTGTCATGGAGCAGGCTGGAAGCATGGAAGCCTATCATTTGGGGGCGAACAGCTTTGGCGCCAACATCAGAAGTCTCACAGAAGGAAAAGAAAATGACTGGGCGGAGACGGTACTCCGCGAGGCATATATGCGCCAGCAGATTAAGAAAGCTGTGGAATCCGGCATTGAACCAGCGAACATTGTCGTGGTAACGGGTTCCTATCATGTGGAAGGGCTGAAAAACTGGCAGGAATCCGATGAGGATCTGTCCAAAATGCCAAAGGTTGGGGCAAATCATACCTTGATGCCGTATTCTTACTATCGCCTTTCCACGCGGGCAGGATATGGTGCCGGAAATAAGGCACCTGCTTATTATGCACTCTTGTGGGAGGGCTTGAATAAAGGTGAGCCGATGTATGCTGTCTACAGCTATCTGATACGGCTTGCCAAATACCAACGCGAGAAAGGGAATCCTGTTTCGTCCGCGTCTGTAATTGAGGCGGTCAGGCTGGCGATGTCCCTGGCGCAGCTTCGCGGGGGAACGATTGCATCGCTCAGGGATTTGCGCGATGCTGCGCAGACCTGTATCGGCGAGGGAAGTGTGTCAAGCATTATCCTTGCGACAGCAGATACAGAGATTGGAACGGAGATCGGAGCGCTGCCCGACGGGGTGAGCCGTACCAGTATTCAGGAGGATTTTTACAGACAGTTAAGGGATTTGAAACTGGAGAAATACCGCGATATCACAGCGCAGGACTTGATGCTTGACCTGCGGGAAAACAGGCGTGTCAGCTCGGAAAAATCGGCTTTTATTGATCTGCACCGGTCCTTTTTCCTGCATCGGCTGCGCGTGATCAATGTGAGTTTTGCCCAGCAGCAGACAGTCAATCAGGACAATGCGACATGGTCCGAACACTGGGTAGTACGTTGGACGCCGGAGGCGGAGATTGAGTTGGTAGAATCGGCGTTAAAGGGTGATACGATTGACGGTGCGGCTTCTTTTGCCATGAAGGAGCGCGTGGAAAATGCGACGAAAATGGGAGAGATCGCGCTTGTCATAGAAGATGCCTGCTGCTGTGGCATGGAGAAAGCGGTCGGTTATGCGACTGCGGCACTGCAGAGAATGGCAGTCGACGCCGCATCGGTGGAAGATCTGGCAAAGACGGCACAGCGGCTTTCTGTTGTCGTCCAGTATGGAAATATCAGGCGGATTGACTCCAAACCGCTGGAGCCGATCCTGCAGCAATTGTTTTACAGAGCCTGTCTGATACTGGAATCAGCCTGCGTGTGCGATGACGCGGCAAGCCAGGTCATCATCACTGCGATGGAGCAGTTAAACAGCGTGGAATTAGCGCACGATTTTCTGGATACTTCAGAGTGGGTTAATGTGCTCGACAATATTTCAGAACGGGATGACCTGAACACGAAGCTGTCTGGATTTGCGGCGGCAATCCTTCTGGAACGCGGAGCCATGAATACGCAGCAGCTCCGCACAGAGGTGTCAAGGCGTCTATCAAAGGGCATTCCCGCGGATCTGGGCGCTGGCTGGTTCGAAGGGCTTGCCATGAAAAACAGGTATGCGCTGATTGCAAGGCTGTCACTCTGGGAAAGCCTGAATGACTATCTTGTCACATTGGACGACGAGGAGTTTAAGCGGGCACTGGTGTTTTTGCGGCGTGCCTTTGCGGATTTCTCGGCGGTGGAGAAAGATCAGATCGCGGAGAATCTGGGCGAGATCCTGGGGCTGAATGGTCAGGAGGTCAGCGAGGTAGTAAATGCTGTGCTTGACGAGAGCTCGCAGCAGATGATTGACAGTCTGGATGATTTTGATTTTGATCTATAATATAACCTTTTATACGGGGGAGGTTTCGTATGGAAATAAAAGAACAGATTGGCAGGTGGCGACTGATTCTGGGGCAGGAGAGTGAGAAGCGTCTTTCGGGAATGACGGATTTGACGCTGTCCCAGGAACAGGATTTGATGGATCAGGCGCTGGCTTCCATATACAATCGGTCAGAACTTGGCGGCTTTGGCGGTCAGGGAGGCGGTGGTGGCGGACGCAGCGGCGGCAGGGGACCGTCAAACCCGCAGATCAGCCGGTGGCTTGGTGATGTGCGGACGCTGTTTGACAAGGAGCTGGTGACGGTCATTCAAAATGATGCGGTGTCGCGCTGCGGACTCAAACAGCTGTTGTTTGAACCGGAGCTTTTGGAAAATATGGAACCGGATATCAGTCTTGCCTCCACCATATTGATGTTAAAAGACCAGATACCCAAGCGTTCGAAAGAAAGCGTCCGCGAATTTATTAAGAAAATTGTGGAGGAGATCAACAAGCTGCTGGAGCAGGATATCCGACGTGCTGTGACTGCTTCGGTCAATAAGAGAAAGCATTCACCCATTCCGTCAGCATCGGCAATGGATTTCAAAATGACGATCAACCGCAATTTAAAACACTATAATCCAGATCTTAAGACAATCGTCCCTGAACATTTTTACTTTTTTGACCGGACGAGTACTACAGCGGCAAATAAGTGGACAATCATACTTGATATTGACCAGAGCGGTTCGATGGGTGAATCTGTCATCTACTCGTCGATCATCAGCTGCATTCTGGCGAGTATGGCAAGCATCAAAACAAGGATTGTCGCATTTGACACGAATATTGTGGATTTGACAGAGAAGAGTGATGATCCGGTCGATCTGCTGTTTGGATTCCAGCTTGGCGGCGGTACAGATATCAACAAGTCGATTGCTTATTGTGAGCAATTTATAGAGAATCCGGCTAAGACGCTGTTTTTCCTGATATCGGATTTGTATGAGGGAGGCAACAGAGCCGGATTGCTGCGGCGCATTGGTGATATGAAGGAATCCGGGGTGACTGTGATCAGCCTGCTTGCAATCGCAGATGGCGGCAAGCCGTATTATGACGAGCAGACGGCACAGAGATTTGCAGGGCTCGGTGTACCTTGTTTTGCGTGCACGCCGCAGCTTTTGCCAGAACTTCTGGAAAAAGCGCTGAAGGGACAGGACCTGTCTCAGTTTGGGAAAAAAACGAAGAAAATCTGAGGCTCTGAGGCGCCAGAAGACGCAGCCTGGGCAAAGTCATGTTCTATGCATAGAAAATGTTCTATGTATAGAACATATAACGTTTACATTATATGAGGTAATACAAGATGGCAATACAGGGAGAAACAAGAGAGAGTACCCGCATCAAAATACGGGAACCGAAACATTACAAGGTGATCATGCACAATGATGACTTTACTACGATGGATTTTGTGGTTGATATATTGAGGGATATCTTTCATAAAGATGCGATGGAGGCAGAGCGGTTGATGCTGTTGGTGCATGAAGTTGGGAAAGCTGTGGTAGGTGCATATCCATATGACATCGCTGTTTCCAAGGTACAGACTGCGGCAGCCCGTGCAAAAGCGGAGGGATTTCCGTTTCGGATGACACTGGAGTAAAAAGCAAAGGGGATATGGAGGAAGGCTATGCAGGTAACAAGAGAGGTGGCGGAGATCATCAATTCCGTAGTGGTTCTGGCAAAAGACAGGCATTATGAACTTGTGACGCCGGAGCTGGTGTTGTATGTCATTTGCGGCAATAAGATTTTTGCGGAGGCATTTGAGGATTGCGGCGGGAGTGTTCAGGAGTTGTCAAGGCAGTTGGAGGGGTATTTCAACGAATATATGGTTTCTGTCAGTTCCGAGGAAAATTCATATGAAACGACGAATCAAAATCCTGAGTTTTCCGCCGGAATGGGGACGATGCTGTCCTTTGCGTGGCAGTCAGCACAGGGCAGCGGAAAAAATGTAGTCGGACTGTTGCACATTATCCATGCAATGTTTGAGCTGGAGGAGAGCTATGCCGTTTATTACATGCAGCTGCAGGGAATCGAACACGCTGAACTTTTGCAGCAGATGACCATTTTATATGAAGAATTGTCCGCTGACAGGCGGGCTGTGAGTGGAAGGCAAAAGAATGACAAAGGTTTAGCCAGTGAGACGAATGAAACTGGTTCTTATGACGAAGAAGCACAGGACGAGGGAAAAACGGATAAAGTATGGCAGCAGTTTGCCGTCTGCCTCAATGATGCGCTGGAGGGTGTCAATCCGCTGATTGGCCGGGAAGAAGAACTAGAGCGCACGATGCAGATTCTATGCCGCAAGGATAAGAACAATCCGCTCCATATCGGAGAGCCGGGCGTTGGAAAGACGGCGATTACATATGGTCTTGCCAGATTGATTGAGGAAGATCGGGTTCCAGAGCCGCTAAAGGGTGCGAAAATTTTTTCACTTGATCTTGGAAGTCTGATCGCCGGAACACAGTTTCGGGGTGATTTTGAGAAACGCTTCAAGCGGGTTATGGACAGTATCAGCCGCGAGGAGAAGCCGATTGTATACATCGATGAAATTCACAATATCGTCGGTGCCGGTGCGGTCAACGGAGGCGCTTTTGACATTTCAAATATGTTAAAGCCCTATTTGGCGACAGGGAGCATTCGGTTTATCGGCGCCACCACATATGAGGAATACAAAAAGCATTTTGAAAAAAGCAAAAGTCTGGTGCGGCGTTTTCAAAATATAGACATCAAGGAACCAGATATAGAAGATGCAACGCGCATTTTAGAGGGATTGAAAAAGAATTATGAGAAATTCCATGGGGTGACTTATGGAAAGGGTGTGATCACGTATGCAGTCAGCATGAGTGCAAAATACGTCAATGAGCGCTATCTGCCTGACAAGGCGATTGACTTAATTGATGAGGCGGGCGCATACCGCCGCCTGCACCCGCTGGGAAAGAAAATACAGACTGTAGGGAAGGATTTGATTGACGAAATCCTGTCCAAAACCTGCCAGATTCCAAAGCAGGTGGTTGAACACGATGAGATTGAGACGCTCGCAACACTTGAAAAGCGGCTGATGAACCGTGTATATGGTCAGAATGAGGCGATTGCGCAGGTTGTCAATGCAGTGAAATTCTCAAGGGCGGGGCTTCTGGAAGAAGGAAAACCTCTGGCGAGTCTGCTCTTTGTGGGACCGACAGGCGTTGGAAAGACGGAGATCGCAAGGAGTCTGGCGGACGAACTCGGCGTGAAACTGATCCGCTTTGACATGAGTGAGTACGAGGAAAAGCATGCAGTGGCAAAATTAATCGGTTCACCAGCGGGGTATGTCGGCTATGAGGAGGGCGGACTTCTGACAGAAGAAATTCGCAAGAATCCCCATGCGGTGCTTCTGTTAGATGAAATCGAAAAAGCACACCCTGATATTTACAACATTCTCCTCCAGGTGATGGATTATGCCACGCTTACAGACAATCAGGGCAGAAAGGCAGATTTCCGCAATGTGATCGTCATCATGACCTCCAACGCAGGGGCGAGCCGGATTGGAAAGCATGGAATCGGTTTTACAGGACAGGATATCAAGGCGGATGTGATTATGGAAGAAGTGAAGCGCATCTTCCAGCCGGAATTTCGCAACCGTCTGAATAAGATTGTCGTATTTCATGGTATGGACGAGACGATGGCAGAGCAGATTACAGAGAAAAAGCTCGGAGAACTGCAGAAAATGTTATTATTGAAAAAGGTAGAGCTGTCTGTTGACGCAGCGGCGAAAAAACTTCTGAAAAAGAAGGGCATCACGACAGAATTTGGTGCAAGGGAGATTGACCGTGTGATTCAGGGAGAAGTGAAGCCGCTCCTGGTGGACGAGATCTTGTTTGGCAAACTGAAAAAGGGCGGAAAATGTAAGCTATCAGTCGTTGATGATAATTTCCGGCTGGAATATTCATAGAAGAAACGAAAAAAGAACACGAAGGCAAAATCTGTGTAGAATCGTGAACAGACATAATGACTGACAAATGGAGTATTTAATAAACATAGAAGAGAGGCGAAAATGGAACATGCCAGTATTTCGTATCAATGAGAAAGAAATTTCATTCCCACATCCGACACTTGCAAGGGAAGATGGGTTGCTTGCGGTAGGAGGAGATCTGTGTGTTGAACGCCTTCTGTTGGCATACTCCCACGGAATCTTTCCATGGTATAATCCTGGAGAGGAAATCTTGTGGTGGTGTCCGAAAGAACGGTTTGTCATTTTCCCAAATGAGATACATATTTCACGTTCTATGAAGAAATATATGAAAAAGCATGTGCTTCGGGTAGTTTTGAACAGAGATTTTGCGGATACCATGCATCGCTGCCGGATCAAGAGAGAGTTTATCGAGGGGACATGGATATCTGACGAAATGGAGGAAGCATATCATCGCCTGCATGAACAAAAGTTTGCTGTCAGTGTGGAGGTTTTTGAGGACGATGAGCTGGCAGGCGGATTTTATGGTGTATGCCTTGGCAAATGCTTTTTCGGTGAGAGTATGTTTTCGGAAAAAGAAAATGGCTCCAAGACAGCGCTGATCGCTTTTGCACAGCTCTTGGAGCAGCAGGGATTTCTGTTTATCGACTGCCAGTTTCACACAGAACACTTGGAGAGTATGGGGGGCAGATCTATTTCATGGGAGGAGTATGACGCAATGCTTCAGGAGGGATTAAAAGACTTTGTTAATTCCTGAAAGTCAATCCACAGATTGTCATAAATATTGACTTTGACCTTATCTTCAAGGGTATAGGGGACAGGAAAAGGACTTTTTTCAAAGAAATACACAGAGACCTCTTTTGCCAGAGGGTCTATGATCCAGTATTCCCGAACACCTGCATCTACGTACAAATTCAGTTTCCGGACATAATCATGGGCTGGATTGCTTGGGGAAATAATTTCTACGATCCAGTCCGGTGCACCAGAGCATCCTTTGTCAGTAAGCTTGTTCGGATCGCAGATGACACTGATATCCGGCTCTACGATTGTTTTCTTGTCATTGAACAGCTTGACAGCAAATGGTGCGGGATAAATCTTGCATGATCCGTCTTTGAAATCAATATAGTTTCCGATTTTTTTGAGGAAATAACTAACAACTTCCTGATGAATGCGGCTTGGTGATGCCATATAGTAGAACTGACCATTGATCAACTCTGCCCGAACATCATCGGGGAGGTTGTAATAGTCTTCTTCTGTGTAATTATTGTATATTCTTGCATGTTCCATATAAACGCCTTTCTTGGCATAAAGCAGATTGTTGATTAGGGATCCGCAGACACAGCAGGGTTCAGAAAACAAATGAGTTAGTTGATATACATAGTATAGCATAGGGTGATTTCACTTGTAAATGAAAAAGAGCTTTATTCTTTTTTCATATATTTTATAAATAGTTTGGTAGCATATCTTTTTTCATAATGGTAGAATATGGGTAACATATTAAGGAACTGTAGAAAAATTTCTACAGTTCCTAACAAAAATATATCAATCAGCGTATTCTCAAAATATAAGTACACGCTACGAAAAACAGGAGGAAATGAAATGGATTTTTTTGATAAGACAACCAAAGTGGTAAAGGAGATTGGCAATGTGACAAAGGAGCAGACAGAGCTTGCAAACCTCAAGATTCAAAAGGCGGCAATCGAGAAGAAGTTGGAGAACCAGTATGCGGAAATCGGCAAGAGATATGTTGCATATATCGCTGATTCTTTCCGCACGACACCTTTTGATGTATCAGATATTTTAGACACCATCAATCCAGAGCTGGAAAAGGTAGCAGAGATCGCAGAACAGATCTCACAGAAGGATCAGCAGGTCAGACAGCATTCTATTGAAAAAGACAGGAAAAAAGCGTTAGATGTGTTTGAGAATGAGAAACGCAAGCTGGACAGAGCACGGGATCTGGATGTCATCTCCGAGGAAGAGTATGCGGAAAAAATGGAGAAAGCACAGAAAAAGTATGATAATTTTGAGATCTTGAAAAAGATTCAGATGCAGTATGAGATGGATATTATCACGAAAGAAGAATATGAAGAAAAGGTGAGGGAGGTCTTGCAGTAACTTGGAATAGACTTCACGTTTATTGAAAAAGATTCAGGAGTATATGATATTGATCTGATGAAAGAATAAGGAAAGCATTAGTTAATATATCCAATGGATTGATTTTGTTAAAATTATCTATTGGATATATTTTTGTTTATTTATATTATATATGCTCTTTTTGTATTCACTTCTAAAAAGGATAGAAAACTTTGTAACCATGTGGTAAAATACATATATAAAAGAAAGTAATCCGACGTAAAAGGAAACGCTTTCAAAATATGATCCTTACTGCGGTTCGGATGGCGTGTTTGTACAATCTTTAAAGTTTGATGATTGCTACAATGGAAACCGACAGAACATTTCCGCAGTTGGCTAGTGGGGCAAGTTACAGTTATTTTTTAGAAAGGATTGTATATGAGGGAATATAGATATCAAGAGATCCAAGAGATCACAAAATCAGGAATCGTGTTTCAAGATGGATTTGCGTTCTTATTTAAAGAATGCAGAAAGGAATGGTGTGCAAAATATAGGATAAAAAGCGATCAATCCTGTTGTGTTGCAAAAAGGAATATTGAAGCAAAGCCACCGTATTTTTTGTTTTACACGAAAGAAAAGGTGAAAGTACTTTTCGACACGAAGGGTATTTTGGACAGGAAGAGAAACGAAAAGGATTTTCTTGATTTACAGTTCATTTTGACTAAATTTGGTTATTCCTCTTATGATTTGACATAATTTTGCTGTTTGCGCTTAGGAACTGTTCAGAAATAACATGTGCAACTTGCACAGGATATTTCTTCGAGGGTGCAGGTCAAAAACGTAGGCGTAGCGTGTTACGGCGAGGCTTTTGCAATTGGTAATCGGAGAAATAGACAAGTCAAAGTGTACATGTTATTTTTGAGCGGTTCCTTAAGTGCTCTAATAGAAAGATAGAAAGGATTTTATATGGAAGAACAACAACACAAAAGGCGTGTGCGTTACAAGGGGACGCATCCCAGAAAATTCGAGGAAAAGTACAAGGAGCATAACCCTGAAAAATACGCGGACACCATCGAGAAGGTGATCAGCAAAGGCAGCACGCCGGCAGGGATGCACAGATCCATCATGGTTGAGGAGATACTGGTTTTCCTACAGATACAGCCAGGACAAAAAGGGCTGGATGCCACGCTTGGATATGGCGGTCACACGCGCAGAATGTTAGAACAGCTTCAAGGCAGCGGTCATATCTATGCGCTTGATGTGGATCCAATCGAAATCACAAAAACAAAAGAGCGGCTGGAGCGCGCAGGTTATGGTTCTGAAATATTGACAATTATACAGGAAAACTTTGCAAATATTGACCTCATTGCAGCAGCGTATGAACCGTTTGATTTTGTCTTGGCAGATTTGGGTGTGTCGTCCATGCAGATTGATAATCCGAGCAGAGGGTTTTCCTATAAGGTAGAGGGACCACTTGATTTAAGGTTGAATCCAGAAAAGGGTGTATCAGCGGCGGAGCGTTTAAAAGAATTGTCACAAGATGAGCTGGAGGGAATGCTTGTGGAAAATTCGGATGAGCCATATGCAGCGGAGATTGCAGCAGAAGTGATCAAGACTCTGCGCCACAGGAATCCAATACAGACGACCACGCAGTTAAAGGAGGTCATAGAGAGGGCGCTGTCTTTTCTGCCAGATAACGGTGAGAAGAAGGATATCGTGAAAAAGACCTGTCAGCGTACTTTTCAGGCGTTACGCATCGATGTGAACAGCGAATTTGAGGTGCTCGAAGCATTTCTCGACAAACTCCCTGATGTATTGGCACCGAATGGCAGGGTGGCAATTCTTACTTTTCATTCTGGTGAGGACAGAATGGTCAAGAAAGCCTTTAAACAGTGGAAGAAGCAGGGTGTGTTCTGCGAGATTTCGGAGGAGGTTGTCCGTCCGTCAGCAGAAGAGTGCAGACAGAATGGGCGTGCACGCTCTACCAAGATGCGCTGGGCGATAAAGAGTTAATAGTTCCTTATGAACGCAAGTTTTAAGAATTATTAATAAGAAAAATTTTAATAGAAGGGAAAATATAAAATGGGCTACATCGAAGAAACAAATGAATTACAGCTTAATTTCAAAAAAATTGCAAGTTTGTCAGGGCAGGAAGTGATTCCTGTAGCAATTCAGAACGTGGATACCAACGAGGTAATTCTTGTGGCATATACAAATGAACAGGCGATGCTCGAGTCAATCAGGCTGCGCAGGTTAGTGCTTTGGAGTACCTCGCGAAACGAACTGTGGCATAAGGGTAAGACATCGGGGAATGAGTTCGAGCTGGTTGATATTTTTGTCAACTGTGAACAAAATTCACTGGTGTACAAAGTCAGACCGATGAACGGAAATATCTGTCATACATCGTACAACGGAGTGGCAAACAATTGTTTTTATAGAAGACTTGACATGGACAGCATGAAACTTGTAAATTTGAATGAGGAAAAAGAATCCTAAGAGAAGAACCCGTTTTCTTATCATGGTGTAGAGCCTGATGCATGAATGTACGGCCGAAACGGATTAAATTCCCCCTGTGTGCAGCGATGGAAGGCTGCGCAAAGGGGGAATTTTAATTGCTGTCAGGCTTTTTGCGATTTGCGGGACAAGATTGTAGTGGTGAGATAGATGCAGACAATCCCAAACACAAGGTATAACAGACGGGTTGCAAGAAATGCGGCACCGATCTCGAATGCCGGTTCACCATCTGTGCCAGCAGGAAGTGTCAATGGAATGGTTGAAATATATCCTGCACCAAAAAAGTCAAATGCACTCGGCATGGTATTAAGTGCCAGAGCAAGCAGCATCAGCACATAGACCAGACTTCGGTGAATACTTCCAAGCAGCTGTCCCAGACCGACAAAAAACAGGAAGCAGGGCAGCAGGAGCAGAACGGATGGCAGGATAAATGCAGCAAAGTCATAGAACCGGAAAAAGCTGATATAAAATAGCAGTGCAAGCACAATCACCACAAGATAAATCAATAGGAAGCAGATACCTGCTGCCATCGTCCGTATCATAATCTGGCAGAATGACGAGGTCGGAGTGGCGGACGTCAGAATTTCAACCCGTTTCTGTTTCCGGCTGTAATAATTGGCAAGCAGAAGCAGGACCGTGATCATCGCAAGTGGGAGTGTCTTACCGAGATAAGCACAGTAGCTCCATACGGAAAAGGGTGCGGTGTATGAAACGCCCATGATAATGTCAAACGACAGCACAAACCATGCAAACAGACCATTGACGAGCAGCATCCCGAAAAAGAGTTTGTTCAGGAGCATTCGCCGCAATTCATAGTAAAATATTTTTTTAATACAGTTCTTGTTCAAGGTACAAATCCTCCTCTGTCAATCCACAATAACACAAAAAATCCGTATAGCCAAATCCATTTTCCCGAAAAAGATCTTGGTTCAGATACATCTGACGCAGGATTTCGTCCATTTTTTCTTCACCGCCCACCAGTTCTTCTGCCTTCAGAATCATCAAAGGCATACGCTGATATCGGTTGATACTCGTATTGGAAGAGTTGACCTGGGTCTGATACAGCTCTGGAAGCAGCTCCAGATATTCTGGGTGGCGGTTGTAGAAGCTGCGGTTCTGGCTGTCTACAGCGCTCTTCCAAGCATCGACATAGTATTGCTGCGCATAGAGTGCACCATACTTTTCTTTGACAAGACGATAAGTAGAATAGACGGTCAAACCCTCGGAACTCCACAAATCTTCCTGTGCACAGTCGAGACCGAGACCGCCCCACCACTGATGAATCATCTCGTGGATAAAAACCTCCGTCGCACTGGCTCCCTTGTTTGTGTCGCTCAGCGTATCCGGCGCCAATACCATCTCAAACCATGTGGAGACGCCGTGCAGCGCATAACCGCCACCGAACATGGAGCTCTCCTGGCGCAGGAGCAGATGGTTATTTTCCGCTGCCCAGAGTTCTCCGTAATGCTCACTGCAGTATGTGAGAATCTCAATGATGGTCTGCTGGATATCATTCTCCTCAACAATCTCCTGATAGGCTGTTCCATAGGCAAAATCAATGTTCAGCTCACCGATTGAGAAGTTATCAATACAGTAATACCCTGCAGTAAAATCACTGACAAATTCGGAGCAGGCTGCGCGCCATGTTTTGGTGCCATTACCATTGTCGGCACAGTCAGTCATCTGTGTATAGTTCAGAAAAGGTGTCAGGTTGTCAGGAATCGTGATGTCAATCACAGCGCTGTCGCGAGTGGAATAATAGTTATCTAATATTGGAACTACCGCAGTTGTGGACAGGGAGATAAAATCATGGTCAATGGTATCCTGTACCATGGAGTCAGCCCAATACCTTCCCTGTGTGGGAAAGCCGCTGTACTCAATCACAAGTGTCTTGTGATAAAGATCTTCTGGCAGTTTGAAATAAGTGGAGCGCCTCCCGTTGATATCATCATCCACCGTTCGAAAAGGTACATTTTCCCCGTCATAAGTCATCTTTGTGATTTTGTAACCGGGATTGAGCTGCAATACTGCCTCCCCGGGATAGGGAACCTGTATGTCATATTCTACCCTTGCAGATAGTGCACCCAGTGCAGGATTCAGGTTCAGATTGTACCGAATCGCGCTGATTCTGTTGGCATCATCTATTTCTAAAAGATAGTCTGAATATACGTAATAATCTGGTCCATGGTCAATAAAGGGCTGGCAGTGCCACAGGATCATTCCGGTTGCAGCAAATAGAACAGCAGATATAAGAACAGATATTCTTTTCGCATTTTTAAACAAAGAAAAAATAAGCCCTTTCTGATATTTGCGGACACACAGGATCGAGAGCAGCCAAATGCCAAGCGCGATACAGAGCCAGATGGTTCGCGTATACAGCCCAATGCGCAGAGGCCAGACAGACGGAAAACCATCAGAGTAAGTGAGGACAAATGGATTGATCCAGCGCATGAAATAGTCGGCGGAAGCGATACCGCTGACACTGATCCCAATCAACACAAGATACAGTACGACAGAAAGCTCGATGCGCCGTGTGATCTGGTAAAAAGCGTCCGCAAACAAGATGGAAATCCACCAGGTTGGAAGCATAAAAATCATAAAATTTGCAAAATAAAAGCCTGCTGAAAATAAGTAGGACATTCTGGCGGCAGTGTAGGGCAGGTAAACGAGTGCCACGAGAACAGTCGCAAGCATGGATATCGTCAACAGTGCCAGGGTTCTTGCAGCAGACAGGAGTACAGGCGGTGCGATTGCGTCTGTCAGAATATGGACACCACTGCGCTGCAGTCTGTCTGCTTCCATGATCATGACAACTGCCCAGAAAATTGCGCCGACAGTTGTTCCAGTCAGGACTGGAGTCAGAATATAGTAGTCTGACATGGCACGGGAATTGGAGTAAACGAATAAAAAATTTCCCAAGGGCAGTGAGAGCATGGATAGGAACGCGGCTGCTAAAACTGTCCTGGACAACAGCAGCCGTCGCAGTTCAACACGGTACAAAGAAATGAATTTCATTTTGTTTGCATCTCCTCTCCGGAATCTTTGTGGACAGTACTGTCAGTAGCAGAGCCAAGAGGATTCCTGGCAGGATTGTGAATACAGTACAAATAGGCATCTTCCAGCGTCGGCTCGCTTGGCTGCGCATATGGAGGAAGGTGCCCTGCGACAATGCGGGTGCGGATTCCGTCAGCCGTGTGGACTTTGGAGACAATCTGGCATCCGTCTGGAACAGCATCACCCAGCTGTGCGTGATAGATTCCTACGTGATCCTTTGCTTGGGCGATGAGTGCCGAGGGTGTACCGTCAAAGAGAATCAGGCCATCGTGAATGACAAGTACCCGGTTACACACGGCCTGTACATCCTCGACAATGTGTGTGGAGAGCAGGATAATCTTGTCCTGCGCCATTTCCGAGAAGATATTGCGGAACTTGACACGCTCTTCGGGATCAAGACCTACGGTCGGCTCGTCCAGTATGATCAGCTGTGGATTGCCAAGCAATGCCTGCGCAATTCCGACGCGCTGTCTCTGGCCGCCTGAGAGATTGCGAATGCGTATTTTTTTCTGCCCTGTCATGTTTGTCCGTTCTAAGACTTCACGGATTGCCTTGGAATCCTTGATATTTTTGAGTGCCGCCATGTAATCCAGAAACTGCCAGACTGTCAATTCTTCATACAATCCAAAACTCTGGGGCAGATAGCCCAGCTGTGATTTCAGATATTTCTCCTGTGAGAGAAGATTTTTATCATTTAACAGGATTTCTCCCCTGGTGGGCAGAAGCCCAGCGATCAATAGTTTCATCAGTGTCGTTTTCCCGGCACCGTTCGGACCAAGAACCCCGATGAAACTCGGGCTTTCGGCGCTGAGGGAAACGTCCTGCAGTGCCTTTTTGCCCGATGGATAAATCATGGTAATGTGGTTGACATCAATTTTCATACAGGTCTCCTTTGAATACATTTGATTGCTTTATTCTAACATGATATTGTCTGGAGTTGTCTGGAGATTGCGTGTATTTTATGTGGAGTTTGTGTGGAGAAGAGGGAAAACAGCAGTGAATTTTACACCGTTTTCTGTGTTTTGTATGGAGTATGCGACTTGATAGTTTTCCAAAACCATTTGTGTGATATAGAGTCCAAGTCCGCTTCCGTACCTGGCGGATTTGTCTGCGCGGTAAAAAGCCTCAAAGAGATGAGGCAGGTCTTTTTCATCAATATGCGTATCTGTATTGACAACCGTGAGTGTTGCCCTGTTATCCATGTGGAAGAGGTTGATCAGGACACTGCCATGCTCCGGCGAGTGGGTGACTGCATTTCCAAGAACGTTTCCAAGGGCTTTTTTCAGCAGCATTTCATCTCCGCAAGTTAAAATAGCAGGTTCGATTTCCTTGGAAAATTCAATAGAAAGGGCTTCTGCGTAATCCATGTAGTCAGCAGCCAGTGATTCCACAATTTCTGATAGGTTGACTGCAGTCACCGCGGATTCTGTTTTCATATCCATATGGGAGACAAGAAGTACTTCCTTAATAAAGATGCTGAGGGACTGCAGTATCTCTGTGCTGCGTGCAAGATACTTTTCGCGGTCTTTATAGACGCCGACCTGCGCCTGCATTCCTTCAAGCTGTCCGATTACGACGGCAATCGGCGTTTTTAGTTCATGGGAAACACTGGAAAAGAAAAGCATCCTCCGGCGTTCACGTTCCTTTTCCAGCAGAATCTCGTCTTCGAGGAAATCATTTCTGCGGCGGATTTCGTCGAGTGCTTTGTGCAGCTTGTCAGACAATTCATTGATACTCTGCGAGAGGACGCCGATTTCGTCATCACGGAGATCAGGGCAGTACCAGCTAAAATCAAGATTTGCAATCCTGTCGGCAATCTTACTGATTCGGATAATCGGCTTTGTCGTATAGCGGGAAAAGACGAATGCGCTGACCGAGGATAACAAGATAACAAGCAGTGCGATAAACGGAATACTTTTGCGCACCGCTTCTGCAATCTCGTCAGAACGCAGTGGATTGTAATGGGTGATGAGTACATATTCCTCATCAGAATCAATGAAACGAAACGGGTATCTGTTTTCCGGGATCGTTTCGGCATCTGTCTTTTCAAACGTGAACGGACTGACAGCTTCCCCGCGATCGTCCAGCAGGCTCACATCGGCACCCGTCTGGCGGATAAAGTTTATAAAAAGAGGCTCGCTGCCGCTTTTCCGGGTGTTCCACAGGCAGGATACGAACTGCTCGGTCTGCTGGTCAAAGCTTTGCTGTGCAAGTTTTTGATCCGCATAGGGAAGGAAAATCCAGATGCAGCCATATGCGGACAAAAGGATTGTCAGTGAGAGGAGAAGCAGCAGGAGAAATGTCTTTGTGGTAAGCTTATTCATGAGTTTGTTCATAATTTATCCCCTATTTTTTTAATTTATAACCGACACCGCGGACTGTCTCGATGCAGTCTGCAGTGCCCAGTTTCCGGCGGATATTTTTCATATGTGTATTGACAATGCGCGTGTCATCATAAAAGTCATATCCCCACAATTTTTCAATCAAAGATTTCCTGGTCACAACATTACCTGGCGTCTGCATCAGTTCCTGCAGGATCTCAAATTCGCGCAGCGTAAAATCAATCTGTTTGTCCGCAACACAGACAGTATGTGTTTTCAAATCTAAAGAGATACCTTTGTAATTTAAAGTTTCCGATGGGGGCGATGACACAGAAGGCATGGTTCTGCGCAGCACTGCCTCCACTTTGTGCAAAAGAAGTGCCATGGAGACAGGCTTTGTGATATAGTCGTCAATCTGAAGCCCGTAGCCGCGCATCTGATGGGATTCGCTGTCCAAAGCTGTCAGCATTATGACAGGCGTGTCACATTTTTGCCTGATTGCCCTGCAGACATCAAATCCATCAATGCCAGGCAGCATCAAGTCGAGCAGGATCAAGTCGTAAAACTTGGAATCAATCATTGCAAGCGCTGCTGCGCCATCAGCTGCAGCCGTTATTTCATGATGGGCATTTTCCAGAAAATTCTGCAGCAGTTCCTGATAATCGCGATTGTCCTCCACAACGAGTATTTTTGCCATTGTCGTGCCTCCTTGATGATTGCAAATTACTATCACAAAAAGTCTATAACAAAAATAGTGTGGATTCAAGAAAAAATTGATGGATTGGAGAGTGCAGGGACAAATTTCGACAAAATATAAGAATTCTAGTGGAAATCAGCATAAGAATCGTGTATACTAGAGCATGTTTGAAAATGCTCTAGAAAAGTATTATGCAGTTGAACGGGAGGTAAGGGTATGGGACAAAACAGAAAGTGGGAAAAAGTATTGTTGGTAGTGCTGCTGCTGTCAGCAGTTATTCTGGCAGTATTGTTGGCGGCACAGCTTGACCAGATAAAGCAGAAGGATCAGAAAGAGCCTCTGGAAGAAACACAGGAAGAATCCCAGACAGAGGAAAGTCAGACTGAGACTGCTGAGGAGTATGCTTCCACAGAAGAAACGGAGAACTTTGAAGAGGGCGAATGGGGATATATTATCATCGGAGACAGCCACATCGTCGTTACAGAGGGGATGGGATACAGTGTATATGGTTCCTGCGTGGAGGACGTGGCTCTCAACAGGAATCTTTTTCTGGTACACACAGGACTCGACCCTGTCATGGGAACCATAGAGTGGCTGGAAGGGGATGGCACAGAGCGGATCGAGGAAATCATTGCGGAACACGCAGAGATTTCACAGTGGAATATTATCAGCATGCATGGAACGAGCATGGTTACTATGCCGGATATCACGGATCGATATATCCAAAATTATCACAAATGGATCGATGAAAGATTTCATGACTGCCATGTGTATATTGTATCCGTGCCTCCGCTGGACGAGAAAGAGTGGGTTGTCCGCCATCCAGACATGCCCAAAAGATCAAATCAGGATATCGTTGCATTTAATACATGCATCCAAGAAGCATTTCCAGATAATTATTTTGATTATTATGATTGGTTTCTTGAACATGGCGATGCTTTTCAGGATGAGATACATTATACAGGTGAAATATATTGCGAGATATTTGATGAAATAATCAAAGCGATACAACAGAAATAAGAATGATACATTTTTGTAAAACTTGCCATAACATAGAATGAATGGTAAGATGGTAATGGCTTTTTGTCATATTGTAACAGAAACAGACAAGAAAAATGTCATTCGACCTGAAAAGCAAGCTATCTGTCAGACAATGAGCAGGAAAGGAATCATTATGAAAAGGGATAGCATGAAAAAACGGACTGACACTATACAATGGCAATCGTACCAGCCATGACTTATATGAGAAATATGGGCGTGTGAAAACGATCCAGATTACTTTTTCTGATGGTTCACAGAGACAGTATGAGGTTGCAGATAATTTATGCTTCCAGCTAGGTTAACTTTATTAATCCTATTCAGACAGACATATTAAAGATAGAGATTCTGGAGATCTATGGGGGACGACCTATCAGGATGCCTGTATTGCAGATATCAACATGAATTAATCTATAAAAGGAGAATGATTGGATATGGGAAATTTAGAAACAGATACCGTTCTGAAAGGCAGATATCAGATTAAATCTGTATTGGGAAAGAATGCACTTGGAGTTACATATGAAGGTACAGATACCAGATCAGGCAGTCGGATTGTTGTTAGAGAACTGCTGTCAGAAGGAGGTTGCAGCCGTGGGCAGGACAGCATAGAAGTTGTAGGAAATGAGTCCTTTTCTGTAAAGAAAGAGCAGTTTATCCTACAGATGCGGCTTTTGGCAGAGAATAAAGGCTTAAATGGAATTTCCAGTAAAACGGATTAAGGAACTAGTACAATGTTTCTTTGATAACCATATACTTTTTACTTCCATTTTTTTACAAATTATGCAATAATATCTTTACA
>JAIEEY010000179.1 GCA_029067205.1 Lachnospiraceae bacterium | reverse complement strand
TGCTAAAAAAATTTCTGATCAAAGAGGGATATGGAAGCAATGCAGATTAGGATTAGTGATATGCTTGATAATGCTTCAGAGTTGATTGAAGGGAACGGGGAAGTTAGAAATACAACCAACAATGACAGGATCAAGAAGATTGTATTTTCAGAGATTGATTGTACGCCAAGACATATTGTAAAAGAGAAGGAGGAAAGGAACATGAGAAAAAAGATATTCAAAATTATGAAATGGGCAGGTTTGATTTTACTGGGAGTTATTGTGGTATTGATGATTTGGAACTTTATCTGCAAGAAAGCAGAACAGTCCAAAATTGAAGCTGCATATGGAACGGTTATTGAAGTGAATGGGCATAATATGGTGGTGGATATAAAGGGAGAGGATAACGAAACAACAATCATATTGCTGCCCGGTTGGGGATCGCCTTCGCCTATCCTGGAATTTCTACCGCTGGCGGAAGAATTGTCAGAGGATTTCAGGGTTATTACCATAGAGCCGTTTGGATATGGACTTTCTGACAGGGTTGGAACGGAACGGGAAATCAGCGTTGTTGTGGAAGAACTGCATGAGTGTACCCAAAAGTTAGGCTGCAATCAGTATTATTTAATGCCGCATTCGCTATCCGGATTGTATTCCCTATACTGGGCGAATACTTATCCGCAGGAAGTAAGGGGCTTTATAGGGATTGATCCGTCTGTTCCCAAACAGTCTGATGAAGAGCCGCTCCCGATCAGCATGGTCGCATTGAATAAGCTGTCAGCGTATTTCCAGAAAACCATGAATGCGTTAGGAATTACCCGCTTATGCTCCATAGGGCATCCGGAAAATGCAATCTATGCAGATACTTCTTATCCATATTCAGAAAGGGAATTGGAGGTATTTCGTATTTTGTCTATGGATTACGCATACAGCAAAGATATTATGAATGAAATAGGGCATATGGAGGATAGTCTGGAGTCTGTAAGGGATATGAAATTTCCTGAAACTGTCCCGGTATTACAGTTCGTTTCAGAGGATAATTGTGAGCTGATGGAAACATGGGAAACATTGCACAGGGAAGTTATTACAGAAACGGATAAGAGTGAAGTTATACTGCTGGATGGCGGGCATTACTTACATTTTGAAAGTAAACAGGAATTTGTTGAAAAAGTAAGGGAATGGGTGCGGAGCGTGGAAGAAGGCTTTTAGATGTTTCCTTTTTCTGCAATATAAAGCCGTTTTCTGCAAAGGCAATGTTATTGATATGGTTTTCTGCTATGATTAATGTGTATACAAAAAATTTTATGCATATAGGTTTATGTAACGGTTAAACTGTTTGTATAAATGCAGCAATGTTTAAAAACTTATATTTGCGGGAAATGTGGCTTGCACACATTACTACATTAGACCAAGGAGAGTGAGAAATGGATAAATATAAAGAGATGATAAGTCTTTTTTCAGATGTCCTCGAAAAATCGGAGGATTACCATATTGCGTATATCTATCAGGTGGGCTATGTGTCTTTGGTTGGTTTATTAAGCAAAGAGGAAGGACAGAACCTGTCAATGATAGTTGATGAAATATTTTCCTCGCCGGAGGGCATGGCGGAAAGTTTACTGCGTAACTGGCGCTGGCAGTGGTTTTATGAAAATAGGGAATTGCTGCCACGAAAAGATTATGATGATATTTGTAAGCTCGATGATGAGCTGCCGGACAGCCTGCGGGATCAATATAAGCAGGATATTCTAATCTGGCAGGATAAAATACAGGCTGTCTTACAAAAAGAAAGTTAAGTCTGTTTGTATATCAGGCGTCCGATGAGGGAAGTAGCAGAGATAAAAACGAATACGATTGCTTGAAGAAGCATATACCTCGTGTTTTGAGTGAAGATGAAAAGTAAAGCCAATAAAAAGCTGACAAGCATCGTGAAATAAGTTCTCTTAATGAATGTACGGTTTTCCTGTGCATCTACTTCCCGATTTGGATGGTCAACCGGACCGATGAGCAGAATCAGTATGGCAGCAAACAGATACAGTGCAAAAGAGATTGGAATGGGTATTGTTAAATATTGTACTGCCAACAGGGAAGATGTGAGTATGAAACAGGAGCCTATAAAACAGGCAAAATATGTTTTCATATGTAAGCCGCCGCCGTAGGAGCGCATAGGGATAAAAAGCAGAAAAAAGAAAAGGCATTCAGGCAGCATACCAAGAAATAGGGCTATTATAATGCTACATATGGTACTCGCAGACAGCTCCAAAAAGCATTGAAAACCGTACTGGTAGATCTCAACCAATTCTTCGGTAATGATTTCTTTCTCATATATGTAATCTGCTAATTTTTTTGCTAAACGTTCCATGGCAGCTCCTTTTTAGAATTTGAAGTCAATCCATATGTTATCCGGCTTTCTCTGAATATGAACCATACATGACGACAATGACCTGAAATATATTGTCATTGTCTGTTATATCCATTTGACCTTGATAATTAATGACGGCATGGTTTATGGATGAAAGCCCAAGACCGTGATATATGGTATCGTCTTTTGTAGTTAGATAATGACCAATATTATCTTTTTTTCGCTTTGTTTGATAGTTATTTTTTATGCATAGTTGAAAGACATCTTTTGTATAAGAAATGTCAAGGCGTATAAATTTTTTCCCGTCCAGAATATCCTGACAGGCTTCCAGTGCATTTTCCAGTAAGTTTCCTAAAACTATAGCTAAATGCCCGCTTTCAAACGGAAGGGAAGCAGGTACAAGAACATTAACATTAAACTGTATATTATTTTTTTGAGCTGCTGCATATGCGTGATTGATTAAGGAATCCACTACTATATTACCGCTATGGGAAACTTCCTCTGGACGATCTCCGGCACCAACATCTAACATTTGTTTTATGTATTTCTCTGCTTCGCTGTTTTGCCCAGTTTGAACCATTCCGAGAAGCCCGGAAAGATGATTTTTTAAATCATGCCGAATTCTACGGATTTCGAGATAGAGGCTCTCACGTTCTTCAGCTTGTTGGCTGCAAAGATCCAGTTGCTGTGCATACAGACGATTTTGTTCACGCAGTTCAGCGTTCCGGCTGATCCAGTCGTAGACCTCAAAGATAACATAGTTTACAATAAGCAGCAGGAAACTGGCTGTGGCAGAAAACATCATATACTCGCTATGAACAGCAGCAATAAGAAATATATGATGTATCATATAAATGCTGCTGACTGGTATCAGCAGAATGGTCAAAAAGTAAGGAAGAGGAATTTCGGAATAATGGTTGTCTTTTTTGCAGTGGCTTATGATAACTGATAATAATAGCATACACATTTTAGATATGAAACTCCCGGCATCCTGAAGCGTTCTGGAATAAAAATCGACAGATATTAGTATCATCAGAACAATGACTTCCACTAACATCCATACTGTGCATATAAATATAGAAAAAATACAACGTTGCATGACACTTCTCTTGCGGGTAGCTGAGCTGATCATAAATATCAACAGGGCATTCCCGAGCAGTAGCAGATGAGGCGGGAACACAGAAAATATATTGCCTATGATCAAAAAAAGATAATATATCCCCCACTCTATGTAGCCTTTTAGATTCTTGTTTTCTGGTCCCCAAAATACTTTCATGTATTTTCGTATAATGAGAAGGTGGAGCAATGACAGAAGCAGTTCGGGTAGTATCGTTAAATATTCAATCATTCTTCTATGACCGCCTTTCCACCTGCAATTTTACAAAGCTGCTGGCGCACTTCTTTTTGCCGATCCTCGCTGATTTTCAATTCATATTCTTTTCCTGCAAAATTGATAGTAATATTAAAGAAATTCATCTTCTTTACATAGTCATAATTCACTAAAAAGGACTGGTGGATACGCAGAAAATATTGTCTGCTTGCTTCCAGTTCTTTTTCAACATTATTGAGCTTTCCATAAAAATGTTCATGAGTGCCATCTTTAAGATGGATATAAACGATTCTGTTACTGCTTTCAAAATAAACAATATCTTTTACAGATACTTTTTGAATTTCTTTGTTGAACGTAAATTGATAAAATACCTCTGTCGCATTAATGCGTTCACAGGATTCTTTAAAGTAGTGGGCGAACTGAACATGGTTTAAAGGTTTTGAGAGAAACCGGAATGGTTCCACTTCAAATAGTTCCTTTAAATATTTATCATAGCCTGATATATAAATTAGCAGCACAGTTCGGTCTATTTCACGGATGCGCCGTGCAGCCGTGATTCCGTCTACCTGCTCCATTTCAATATCAATAAATATAAGTTCATAATGCTCGCCGTTCTGAATGCTTTTCAGAAGGGTTTTACCATCGGAGAATACTTCGGTTTCCACACGTATGCCTAACTTTAGGCTTTCCTGAAGTACCAGAGTTTCGATTTCCCCAGTAAATTTGGAATCATCATCACATATTGCTATTCTCAGCATTTTTATCCTCTTTCTTTACAGATGCTTCTTCGCTTTCCTTTTGTGCCTGCTCTAAGCGCTCAAGTATGCAGCGGAGTGTCTTTTGGTTGATTTCGGACAGCTTCTGATAGCGGAGGACAATATCATAGCATTTATCCATTTCCTGATTCATGCGGTACTGTCCGTTATAATCACGCTTTACATCAGAAATTCCAAGTATATAGTCGGTAGTAACATTATATTTTTCTGATATTTTTATGAGTATATCAGAAGGAATATCATAAGCGTTATTTTCCATTCTGCTTACCGCTTGTTGAGTAGTTCCGATTTCCTTTGCAAGAGCTTCTTGAGACAGGTCAAAACTTTTCCTTAGTTCACGAATACGACTATTTTCCATATGTACAACCCCCTTTCTGATAATATTTTTACATGAGTATTCAAAATATGCTAACAACTAAAATATGTAATTAAATACGCACATAGCGGTAAAAATGAAAAATATACAACTTAAATATCGGTATGGGCATAATTGCAGGGAAAAAATTACATGCTGTGTCGGAA
>JAIEEY010000178.1 GCA_029067205.1 Lachnospiraceae bacterium | reverse complement strand
GCAATTACAATCTGCTCCTCGAAATCACCATATTCCATAGTTTCATGCAGTTTTACAAAGTCACATTTTACTTTTTCAAAGTCAATGGTCGCTTTATTCTTCCGAAATAACTGCACATTTTTACCATGCATTTCTGCAAACGGTTCATCATTGTTCAAAAAACACTGATATTCTTCCTTTGGTATAGAACAAACTTTTTGACGTTCATAAATTGAAAGATTCAGGGTATGTTTACATTCCTCACATTGATAAATCAACCAGATATCCAGTTTATTGCCATTGACACGGAACTTCTTTGTATTTTTAAAATATGTCTTCCTGCTGCATTTAGGACAATTCCGAATGACCCGAAATGAATCTTTCGGGACAATTTCATATTCAATTTTCTTTAAATAGCTCATTTGCATCTCCTGTTCATTTCGCGGTATGATGCGCAGGCTATTACATGATTTGTTTATATCGGATTTGCCAAATACGGTAGGTAACCTAAACGGCACTTGCGGCATATTCGCGTGAGTTCTCCAATAACCTGTTCCTGATTGGGGTAGGTATATGAAATAGGGGCGTCAAAAGAAATAACCATATCAAACAATTTATCTGATGGGGGAAAGGGGGAATTATGCCCCAAAATAGGCATTGGTTACTTCAAAGCAAACATATATTTCGGAAATCTCGTCAATCATGGTTAAATTCAGAACAGGGTTAAGTAAAAATGAAATACTTTTTGCAGACACAGAACTAATTAAAATCTAAAAATACACAAACTGCTTGAAATGGGTTGTATGTCCGGATGGGGAATAACTTCTGATTCACAGATCAGGGCACAGGCAGCTTACGACAGGAAGAAATACAGTCCGGCTGTCCATGAAGCTCAATATCCAGACTGATAAGGACATAATCGAATGGGGCAGAAATCAAAAGTCAATGCAGGGCACTATTAAGAAACTGATCAGGAATAAGATAGCCAGGGAAAATCTTACCAGTTAAGATGGAATAAAAAAGTTAAATTTTGATAAAGGGGAGGGCTGCAAATAGCCCACCCAGTAAAAAATTAAAAAAACTTACACACTTTACTTGACAAACCCAAAAGGCTGTAGAAAATTTTAAAATTTGTGTCAATTTTTGTTGACAAGTGCACTTTTATCTTCTTACCCTTGCACCATTTCAAGCCTGATTTACCCATTTTCTAGCCGATTATAACCGTCATTTCTGAAAGTTCCGGTGCATGGTTTCCGCTCTCTGCTCTCTCTGTTCTTCTGTAAGCTGATATGTAGGGTTTATCTTTTTCCTAATCTCCCGGAAAAAATTATACATATGTCAATTTTTGTAGTAAAATCATGGGTTTGACAGATTTATGTGTATAAAATTACATTATACATATGAATTGCTGAAAAGATATGCTCTGCAAGCCCCCTTGTCTTTTCCATGTCATTCAGCTTGTAGGTATAATTTACAATCAGATTGCGCTCATCATCTGAAAAAGCGGTCTTTGTAAATTCCAGACGGTTGATGATGCTCTCCACCTGCTGCGCCGGGGAAAGGTGGCTCATCATCACTACCTCTTTTTTATCCAAATCAATCGCAAAATCATTAAACTGCGGCATTCCGGAATTTCTGCCGCCGTCCACAATGATAGGGATATAATCAGCCCCCATAGCTTTCCAGACAGTTATGGATTTTTTCTGTCCTTAGCCTCCAGCTTTGTGAGCGCACCCATAATCTCCTGCACTTCCTCCGGTGTCTTGTTGGTAATGCGCTCTACCTCAAAACCATTGGAATATGTGATCTTCAAAATCACATCATCTGCCTCGATCGGCTCCTTTGCCCTCTCGTTCCATGCCATTTCTGCCTTTAAATCAATTATCTCGTTTGTATTGATAATGTACCGGACATCAAGGTGGTACTCTCCAAATTCCCTCGTTTCCTCATTGGCGATCTCCGTAGTCCATACTCTCCTGATGCCGGCTTCCATAATTCTGAAATGCTGCTTCATGATCACTGATAACTGTTCCCTGATATAATTTGACTGGTGATCCCTTTACTCCTTCGTGTCCTTTCTTCTCTTTACTGCGCAATGAAAGATCAAACAAAAGATAAGCCAACACCCGATACACTTTTTTATAAAAGTTTCGACTGTCGGCCTCTATGTCTGCCTTTACAGATAGATATAGTTTTTTCTCACTATGTTACGCAAGAAGTTGTAACATTTATACATTAAAAAACATTTAAGATTTCTCCCATTTGCGTTTTTTATCTTTTGAACTACCGATTAGCTCACATCATAACCTACTCATATTCCCACGGTATTTCATTGAAACATTTGTAAAACTCGCTATTATTCCAATCTGACACAGGACGATAATCATAAGCCACACCATCTATATGGAAATTCGGGCAGCTGTCTGTAGCCATAGACAGTTTCACTACATCTCCGTTTGCCAACGTCAATTCCAAACAGGCACATTGTGTTCCGCACTCTGTTCCGCCATACATATATTCCGCATTACGAAACCACTCTTCAAACTTTTGCAGTGTCTCTGCGTCTGTTATGGTCTGACTGTAAAACTGCCCGCCGGTAAAAGCAGACTTAACATCTAACTTAGCGGATACAATATCTTTTATATCAGAAACATCATAATTTTGATAACCTATTTTCTCCATTAACATGATCTGTATATAGTCGCACAGTTTGGGCGCTTCTATAAAGCACTCCATCATTCCCTTTTCATCATCATAAGTATAGTATAAGTACCCTCCTTCAAACGCTCTTATTTCCACATCGTTATAGATTATCTGCCAGCCTTTTTCTTTATGACCTTCCCAACGTCTATCCCACGGTTCTCCTTCCAAATCCAGTGCCTGTACCTGCTCTAATAACCATTCCTGGTCTTGATCTGTAGGAATATAATAATAATAAGCGTACTCTCTTATCATTGGAGGCTGTACTTTTATACATATCTTGTCAGCTTCCGGTTGTTCATAAAGCAGGATATTCTGTATAGTATCATTTTCTACCGGCATTTCGTCCGCCTGTAAAGATATATATTTTTCAAGAACAGCATTCACTTCCGTTCTATTCTCTTCACTAAGCGAAATATGCCTGTTGTAAACAGAATCATTAAAGGTTCCGCAGTCGGAATGATACTTTACTGTATTCCCATCAAAAATAAGTTCGCAATTATCAAGACAGTCTGAAGTACCATCACCCCACTCTCCGGATTCAAGGAAAACACGGAGAACTGACGCATCTTCCCTTGATATGGTAATTGGACTGCTGCCGTTTAAAATATCAGATACCTGCATATCAGCAAAAGTTTCCTGCCGTGCAGCATCTTCCTCACCTGGCATCTTCTCCGTAAATAGACTGCTATCCTTAGCTTCATCTGAAGAAGCAATTCTCACTTCCACATTACGCACAGACAGATATACATCCTTACTTTCATCTGTCGGGTTCTGTATATTCACACCTATTTTAAACCATGCACCTTTTTCTACATCCATTTTCACGGGCATTCCCGGTGTAATATAGGTTGTTTCATCGTAAGCGTTTTCTTCCCTGACCTCTATCGGCAGCAATGTAATTTCCGTATCACCAAGTCCTTCGCCAGCATAAAATGTAAGCGTATTACCTTTAGGGCTGATTTCTTCATCTGAATAACAAATGGGTTCTGTACTTCCTGCAGGTATTGTAATTTTTATCTGATATTCTCTTGTAGGATTCGTCAAAAAACATACCGCCAATATTACTAATACCGCTGCTGTTGCTATCATAATCCATAATGTCGGCTTTTTATAATTCAATACGGATTTCACTCTTTCCTTTATGCCCACCTCCCCAAAAGCCAACGGACACACCATAATCAGACTCCTCTGCCTTGCGCAGGATAACAACACTTTAGAATACTCTTTTTTCTCATGGAATGTCATATCTCTGGCTACTTTTTCATCACATGCCAATTCAATGTCCTTGCAGAGCAGGGAATATGCCATCCAACAAAGAGGATTAAACCAATAGAGACATAACAATAAATAACCCAGCGCTTTCCACCAATGGTCTTTTCTTTTAAGATGTGCAGATTCATGTGCAAGGATATAGTCCATCTCTCCCTCACTCAGTGCAGAAGGAAGATAAACCCTTGGTCTGACAATCCCCAAAATAAATGGCGATTTTACAGCATCGCAGATATAAATATTACCCCTGACGCATACCGCTTCTCTTACAAGTTTATGCAGCTTTATAGCACTGCCCATTGCACAAACTAACAACAGGAGCACGCCACAGTACCAGACAGAACCGGCAGCATATGTGACTGCCTGCAATGGTGCCATACTATCTGATTCGTTATATGCAAAAGCTTCTGTCAGCATTGGGTTTATCGTATTTTCTACAATCGTCAGGCGGCTGTCTATGGACGGTATATAATTTTGGACTTCCCCGCCCACAACCGTACTGGATTTTATAGGTTCTGTACTCGGCAGTATGCTGAACTGGCTTTCAATGGAAATCGGACAAATCAGCCTGAACGCTACCACTCCCCACAACAGGCAATTTACCCATTTGGGAATTTTTCTAAATAACAGCCTGATACATAAAACTGCCAATATTAACCATCCGGCAGTAATACTCATATTTAATAATTTCAGGAAAATATCGCCCATACCCTTTACTCCTCTGCCCTGTCAATCATTCTGCGGATTGCTTCCGCTTCATCCGCTGTAATCTTAGAACCCTGCATAAATGCCGCAATAAATGCCGGAAGCGAGCCAGCAAAGGTATCTTCCACATATTGTCTGCTCTGCATGGAATAAAATTCATCTCTGGAAATCACAGCAGTTACCACTCCATTTTCATTCCGAAACAATCCTTTATCTATTAATCTCCGCAATACGTTATGTGCCGTGGTTCTCTTCCAGTTAAATTCTACTGCTGTCATCTTTACCAGTTCAGACGAAGTGACCGGCTCATGCGCCCAAATCATATCTGCATATCGTGCCTCAATAACACCTAATTGTATTTCTGCCATATGTTTCCATCTCCTTTCAAAGACTACTCACAGTGGTCTTTACTACAGACTACACCATACGGTCTCAAATGTCAAGATAAAACTCTCACATCTAACACACCTTAGAAAGAAATATGTTACTGTTCACACCCCTACTGTGTTTTGAATATTTATATATTTTTTCGGTGTGAACAGCAACAATAATATACTGACCAATAATATTGTTCTCATCTTCTTGATACAATACTTTGTCCTCTGCGTCTATTGCTATCTTTTCGCCGTCAAAGAAATTTTTTGAAAGTGATATGGTATCGGGTGAGTTCTTCTGCTTTTCACCCGTAAATATCATATTTATGAGATTTTATGGTTTTTTTATATTTTGGTTAGACCCCAGCCATCAAATTAAGCTGTCCGCTTAACTTAATG
>JAIEEY010000177.1 GCA_029067205.1 Lachnospiraceae bacterium | reverse complement strand
AATCGGGGTGACAGGATTCGAACCTGCGACCTCCTGGTCCCAAACCAGGCGCTCTAGCCAAGCTGAGCCACACCCCGCTGTTCAATTTTCAATTTATTATTTCTCACAGCGACGAATATTATTATACATATTTTTTATATGTATGTCAACACATTTTTCAACTTATTTCAAATTTTTTATAAATTATGTTTTATTCGACATATTTCAGTTCAAATTTCGCTTCACCGCGCTCATCCACTTCCATAATAATATAGGACGGTTTCCTGTTCTCCTGTCTTGGATAAGACAGACTTCCTGGATTGATGGCAATGATCTTATCTGAAATGTCGATCACCGGCTTATGGGTGTGTCCATACATCACGATATCTGCTCCCTGGACAATTGCTTCCCTTTTCAGCATTTCACTCCCCATATTGATATAATAATGATGACCATGCGTTATCATAACACAATACTTACCTATTTGTAAAGTCTTTTCTGAAGGTAAATTGGAAAAAAAATCATTATTTCCCGCAACCATCTCCACAGGGCATCCCGCCGCCTCCTGAATCGTGTACTCACTTCCCTCAATATCCCCGAGATGTATGACCATATCCACCTTTCCAACCATCTGCAGCACCTTCATGTAATTTTCGTTTTTTCTATGTGTGTCACTGACAATCAGTATTTTCATAAAATCTCCTCTGCCGCCTGTTTCAACACTTTTTTCATTTCCTCCAGCGCTTTTCCCCGGTGACTGATCCTGTTCTTTTCTTCTGGTGCAAGTTCCGCCGAATACATTCCATACTCTGGCAGATAGAAGATCGGATCATAGCCAAAACCATTCTCCCCCCGCTCTTCATAGCCGATTCTTCCCTCAATGGCGGCTCTGGTAGTAAATTTACTGCCATCTGGAAATGCAGCTGCAATGACGCATACAAACCGGGCGGTGCGCTTCTCATCAGGAACACCATCAAGCCTCTGTATCAGATTCGTATTTTTGATCGTATATGATGTATCCTCTCCCATATATCTTGCCGAATAAATTCCCGGCTCCTTATTCAGATAGTCGATCTCAAGCCCGGAATCATCTGCAAGCACAATCGCCTGCACACCGTCCTTTTTGAGCTCCTGCGCAATGGCTGATGCCTTGATCATAGCATTTTCCTCAAATGTTTTCCCATTCTCAACAATATCCACATTAACTCCGGCTTCTTTCATCGACAGTATTTCCAATCCGAGATCTGCCATAATCATTCGTATTTCTTTCATTTTGCCAGCATTCCCTGTCGCAAATATGATCTTATCCGCTTTCATCTGTCTATTCCTCCTATTTATGCCCCGCATCTGCCTGTTTATACCATTTTCGACAGAACCATCTGTCACGAAATAACCTTTCATTTAGACATGCGTCGTTGTCGTCAATCGGCGTACGTCCAGTACGCCACACTCCTCCGCCTAGCCTGTGTGAATTTATTCTGCGTCAAAATTAAAAATTATTTCATGACAGCTCCTATATATAAAGTGATTAATATTTGCTGCCATCTGTTTTTCGTTCCTTATCACAAATTTCTGAGTAACTTGTATTAGATTTGAATTTTCAAAGCTTAGATTTTAGGTGGCAAAAAGTGTGTACATGTATAATGGCAAAAATCAAACACGATATGTATAACTAAACTTTATAATATAATCCTGCCGAATATCACTCATTGTTTTCTCAAGAGCTTCCACGATCTTTCCATTTAATCGGTATTCATTTTCCACACTTTCCATATCCTCTTGCGTCAATGAAATGATGACGGCCGCAGACGGAACGATTGCTTCCGCTACCAGGGTATAACTGCCATCACTCTCCTCAAATCCACGTATCCCGATCTGTATCGCTTCCACAAATGCCTCTATCATAACCACGGACAGATGTGTGCTGTTATATTCTGGTATAAAATACGTTGTATTACAAATACCAGTCATATAGGATTGCTGCTCACTTGTCTCCTCCAGCTGCACTCCGAACACCATATCTGCGTGAATCCCGTTTGCAAATGCGATCACATCCTCCTGTGTGTACTCCTCCTGCATGTCGGACGCCATATAGAGTTTCATGTGATTGTCCACCGCAAACTTGTCAAGACTTTGTCTCCATTCCGGAAGCACCAGGCGGTTTCGGTCATTATAAGGAAACCAGACAACTGCAGACGCGGCATAACTGTCTTCTATCTTCTTAAAACTCACTGTCAGTGTATTGCTGCTTATCATCAGCTCATAATCATACAAATCCCTGCAATAGACCTCCACAACGACGTTGTTGTTCTGCCTGTACACCCCCACTGCATCCATGATCATCGAATCGCTCACCAGCTCCACTCCGTTTGGAACATTCTGTGAATATTCTGACAGTGTTATGACATATTTATTCTGGACAAACTCCTCCCTGACACTGACATCCTCACTGGCAATCGGCTCCATCAGCGGTATGACCAGCCTTGATTTTGCCTCGTCCTTAAAATTGGTCCGCACGTTTACCTTGGGCGCCGAAAGGCTGTCTTCCTGTGCATTCACACTCTCCATCAATATGCCGATCCGGCTGCTCGCATCAAAAAAGCCTTCATTCATTTTAAAACCTGCCATAACCATAATCGAAACGACAGCAAAGACAACCGAGAGAATCTGCATCGAACGATACAGCCTATCCCTTTTTCCTGCTGTAATCTGCTCTTTCTCTGCTCTTGTAAGTGCATATTCCTCCTGCTCTGACTTCACGTCCGGCACGGCCGGCTCCCGACTCTAACTCTCAATATTAAATACTTCATTCCTTTCAACTTCATTCCCAGTCTAATTTATTCCATCCCTAATTATCTGTCTGTTTCTTTGGCGGGCGCGGTCCCATAAACTGATAATAATATGTCTTCATCATGCCATTATAAATCTTTCTGTTTTTATCGGCTTTTCTTCCGATATCTTTCTGCGCATCTTCATGGGAAGTAATCAGATAAAGCGACCATGTGTCAAGGCTTTTGAAACGCTCACCGAGTTTTCTGTAAAGCGGTGGTATATTTCGCTTCTCCTCAAGCCTCTCACCGTAAGGCGGATTTGTTATGATAAATCCATATTTCCCATCGTGCGATAATCTGCTCACATCCTTTTTCTCAAATTTTATCATATCTGCCACGCCTGCAAGCTGCGCATTCTGTTTTGCGATCTGAATCATTTCCGGATCGATATCACTGCCCTCAAGATCGACGGCAACTGACATGTCAACCATTTCCCTTGCCTCGTCATAACAGTCATCCCACACTTTCTTGTCAATGAGATGCCCCCACTTCAGTGATGTAAACCCTCTTTTCATACCCGGGGCCATATTTGCCGCCATCAGCGCTGCCTCTATCAATATCGTACCGCTTCCACAAAATGGATCTACAAGAATCCTGTCACCTTTCCACGGCGTCAGCATGATCAACGCTGCAGCAAGATTCTCCGCGATCGGTGCCTTCGCCGTATATTTGCGGTATCCCCTTTTATGTAAGGACTCGCCTGTCGTATCAAGCCCTACTGTCACATTGTTCTTCATCAGAAAGACACGCACGGGAAAGCTTTGCCCCTCCTCATGGAACCAACTGACATGATATACTTGTTTCAAGCGTTCTACCATCGCCTTTTTCATAATAGACTGTATGTCCGACGGAGAGAAGAGCTGACTTTTGATGCTTGCTGCCTTTGCAACCCAAAATTTTCCATCCTGAGGTATGTATTCCTCCCATGGAAGCACCTTCGTGTTTTCAAACAGTTCGTCAAATGTCTCCGCATGAAAGCTTCCTACCTTTATGAGTATCCTCTCTGCCGTCCTGAGCCCTATATTTGCGCGGCAGACCGCCTCGTCATCACCGATAAAGGTCACTCTGCCATCTTCCACTTGTGACACATCATAACCCAAATCTGTGATCTCCTGTTTTAAGACTGCCTCCAACCCAAAATGGCAGGGCGCAATTAATTCGTATCTCTTCATTAACATTCTCCGCTATAGAAAAATTTTATCATTCTGTTTTCTATATTATCTTATATTCTTTATGGCTGAATACAACTTATTGTGTATATATGTCTATGTAACAATCATATATATATATTACATTACATTTTCTTTATTAGTTCATATAATTTTGCTTAAGTCCCAGGTCTAGAG